>NZ_JASJFE010001054.1:0-4092 GCF_030067735.1 Microcystis sp. M53598_WE2
ATGTGGAAGAAATATTGAGCGCAAAAATTGGCTCTTTCGCCGCTAAAATCGTTCAAGCTCTAGCAGATGATGAAGGGAAAGTGGAAGAGGTTCTCATCAAAGAATTACAGGCTAATTTTCAGGAAAGGGGCATTAAAGCTAATCTGTTTAGCGTCACTGGGTTAGATATGCTCGGCAATGGCAGGCTAGAAGTTAACGTTAATGTTCGTTCTGCTAATATGATGTCCTAAGAGAAGATAAAATCGCCAATGGTTGGGTTAAATATAGTTAAACCCAACCTTATTTTGGTAGTTACCATCAAAAGCAATGGCAACGAAGCTTGAGGTTATAATAAACCAACAAAATGTAACGGTCCTTGACCGGTAATTAATTCGATAATAATTGCCAGAAAACCGATCATCGCTAATCGGCCATTCCACACCTCGGCTGCCGTTGTCATCCCCCATTCCCAACGTTCCTGGGGATACATTTTCATATTCGCTTTCGGATGGGTAATTTGCTCGAAAGTGGTGGGTTTTTCCTCTAGGGATTTGACCACTAACTGGGAGAGAGATTCGATAAACATCGGGTGAGTGTTAAGAGCGGGTACTCGCTGAAAATGTTCAATTCCCGCTTCTTCCGCCACTTCTCGGTACTCTATATCGATTTCTTGCAGAGTTTCGATGTGTTCCGAGACAAAGCTAATCGGTACGACCAATAAATGCTTAATTCCCTGCTCTCCCAACTCTTTTAAAGCATCTTCAGTGTAGGGTTTTAGCCATTCCACCGGACCGACGCGACTTTGATAGGCTAAAGTGTACTGATTGGGTCGATTTAGCGTACGCATGATCGCCCTAGTGCATTCTTCAATTTGCCTTTGATAGGGATCTCCCGCTTCCTCCACATAACTTTGGGGGACACCATGGGCGCTAAAAAAGATATGTACTTGGTCAGGATTAGGACACTGCTCTAATTCTCGCGCGATCAGATCGGCCATAGCACTCAGATAAGTGGGATGATCGTACCAAGAAGGGATGAGAGTATATTCCGTCAAACGCAGATAGGGATCCTGCTGCCACATTTCCTCCAGCACACGAAAACTGGAACCACTGGTACTGATGGAAAATTGGGGATAAAGGGGAAGAATAACTAATTTTTTGATATGATCCCGTTTAATCCGCTCGATCGCTTCTTCGGTGAAGGGATTCCAATAACGCATCCCGATATAAACGCTCACCTCGCGCCCCATTTCCTTGAGACGTTGTTGCAGTGCCGTGGCCTGTGCTTCCGTAATCTTGAGTAAAGGGGAGCCACCACCAATCTGACGGTAATTTTCCTGGGATTTACTCGCTCTTAGCGTCGATATTAACCAAGCTAACGGTTTTTGTAATCCTTTGATCGGTAAACGGATGATCTCTGGGTCAGAAAAAAGGTTAAATAGAAAAGGACGCACATCCTCTAACCGCTCCGGCCCACCCAAATTTAATAATAAAACGCCAACGCGACCCATAGTGTTAACAGATAATTTTTAAATTTTCAGATTCTTTACCAAGTTTAACAATATATCGGTGGAACCGTTAAAACAAATTACAAACAATATCGAACTTAATCAAATTTTGGAGGTTGATCTTGGCGACAATTTTACGTCCCCTCAGTTATCAGTATCAATGGCTTTACGATGGTATCTCCCGTCTGGCTGCCCTAGCGGTGGGTGGGGAAACCCGTTTTCGGCAATTGGCCCTAGAAGGTTTAAAAATCGCTAAAAATGACCCTATCCTCGATCTCTGTTGTGGTGCGGGTCAAACCACCCGTTATTTAGTACCCCTATCCGATCGCTGTACCGGTTTAGATGTCTCTCCCGTGGCCCTGGAGCGAGCTAGTTTAGCGGTGCCGCAAGCGCATTATGTGGAGGGATTAGCCGAAAAAATGCCCTTTAATGCCGGAGAATTCGCCTTTGTTCATACTAGCGCCGCTCTCCACGAAATGGAACCGGAGCAGTTAGAGGAAATCCTCAAAGAAGTGTATCGAGTTCTCAGACCGGGGGGAATTTTTGCCCTCGTGGATTTTCATCGACCCACTAACCCGCTTTTTTGGCCTTCTTTGGCCCTATTTTTGCAATTATTTGAAACCCATACCGCTTGGCAATTTATCGATAGGGACCTGATCCAATCTTTACAGGCGCTCGGTTTTCGTGATTGTCAACAAAAATTATACGCTGGTGGCAGTTTACAGGTGATTCAAGCGGCCAAGTGAAGGGATCGGCCAGGCAAGATTTTCAGAGGCAGTCGGTCATTTATACTAAGTAGGGAAGCTGAGTTCGATCGACTCGGTGCCAGTTATTTTTGAGAAGTAATGACTAGAGCAAAAATTCTACAACCCGATTTAATTTTAGGGGATACGATTCTCGGTCTCAGTCTGGAGATTTTGAGTCAGCATCAAATTAAAGGATTGATTCTCGATGTGGACGATACCCTTGTTCCCCTCCAGGAAACGACGGTTTCTGACGATTTACAGCGTTGGGTCGATTCCTTGCGTCTTTATCTACCGATTTGGTTGGTAAGCAATAATCTTAGCGAAAATCGTATCGGTGCGATCGCTGATAATTTACAACTTCCCTACCTTCTCGGTGCGGTGAAACCCTCTCGACGCAAACTCCGGCAAGCGATGGCAGCCATGAGTCTCCCCCCCCAACAAATTGCCATGGTTGGCGATCGCTTGTTTACCGATGTTTTAGCGGGAAATCGTCTGGGAATGTTTACCATTCTGGTGAAACCAATGGTAAATCCCTTGACGGGGGGGGCAGCTTATCCAATCCACGATTTTGAGGTGTGGATATCACAAATTTTCGGCGTTTCCCTCCATCCGCAGCATTACTTAATAAAACCTGACCAATCCTCACAAAAGTAAATATTAAAAAATAATTAAGTATAGAGGAAAGGAGGGAAAAGTAGAAAATACTATAGATAATTTGAAATGAGGTCAGCCGAGATAAAGACCTTAAATATAACAAGGTCAATAGATGGACGGTGCCAGTTTTTGCGGATATACGCCAAAAGCTGGCACTACTGTTTTAACGAAAACTTCCTGCTATAATTTGGCCAGATTGTGAGATAATGGGGAACGATTTTTTAGTTAATTCTCCCTGGCTTCACTCTATATATGAATCGAGATTCTTCCCTGCTATCATCCTCCTCGGTTGCGGAATTCAAGCGCAATTCCTTTGATTTGGAGTCACACCTACAAAACTTTTTACAATTAGACCCAGAAATTCTACAAGCAAAATTAGCGATAGCAAAAGATTCCTTAGCGGCCTTAGCTCATCAAGAATTTTCTTGGACAAATCCAGATTCTTTCTATCAGGAAAAAGTCAAAGAAAACTATTTATTTGAATTATCTGCTTGGCATTTATCCAGTCAAGAATATATCGGGGAAACCCTGAGATTAATTGATGATCACGGTAGCGGAAAAGTCTTAGATTTTGGTGGCGGAATCGGTACTCATGCCCTGGCTGCCGCAATGAATTCTGGGGTTGAACAGGTGATCTATTGCGATCTTAATCCCCTACATCATGAATTTGTTCGCTTTCGTGCCGAGCAATTAAATCTCGATACTAATAAGCTCTCATTCTATACGGAAATTCCCGAACGGCTAAAATTTGACACGATTATCTGTTTGGATGTTATCGAGCATTTGCCCTCACCTACAGCCCAACTTAAAAAGTTCTATGACTGGTTAAACCCAGGAGGAAAGCTAATTATTAACTGGTATTTTTTCAAAGGATTTAATCAAGAATATCCCTTTCATCTCGACGATCCCAAAATTATTGAGAGCTTTTTTCAAACCCTACAAAAAGATTTTCTAGAGATTTTTCATCCCTATCACATTACCGTGCGCTGTTATCGAAAAAATCAATAATTGCCGGAAGAAGATCAAACCAGAGGATGATAGAAAAGTTAGAATTACCCTTGCAACTTTGACATCCTCACCGCCGTAAACGGACGGTGATTCCCAAACCTCACGATTTAGGTTTCTGCTTCTTTCCCTTGCGGGGTTCCGCACCTGCCTTAACAGATTTACTCTGTTCTGGTCTTATGGTCGCTCTACAGACTGACA
>NZ_JASJFE010000338.1:0-4678 GCF_030067735.1 Microcystis sp. M53598_WE2
CAATGGACGGATCGAGAATTTGTAGAGCTTTTAGCACTTCTTCTTCCTGTTCATTAAAAACTATTTTAGTATAGGACTCGCTCAATTCTTCCAAAGATTTATTGACAGATGCGGCAATGATTACTGGTTCCTCATCACCCGCATCAGGCAAAGCGAGTATTCCCTCAGAACTAGCAATTAAAAAATAGTTCAGTTGACCATCATTTGAGTCATTATCATGGTCAAAACTTGTGTGAATATTTAAGATAGAAATAACTGATTTATTTTTAGCGATAAAATCGTATAATTTTTGTAAGTCTTCAGAGATTCCTAAAACGCTATCTTTAAGAGAATCGGAAATCGATATTTTTACCAATTTATCCCCTTGATTAGATTGGGAGCCTTTTAACTCAATAATATTTTCTCTATCAAGATTGAATAATAAATTATCCCAGGCATTTTTGGGAACAGCCTGAACAACTGCTAAAGATTGCCTGCGAATGATTCCTCTGATGTAGGGATGAATAGTATTTGGATAGGGATAACTATACAAAAATATTGCCTCTAACAGGGCAGTTTTCCCTGAATTGTTCTTACCACCAATTAAATTAACTCGCTCAAAACCTTCAATTTTGGTATGCTCAAAACATCTAAAATTACTAATTTCAATATCCTTAATCATGTTGACCTCCGGGCTGAATAAGCATAAATTTAGGGTTAGGAATGACCCTGGCGAGATGGGGATTTTTTTACTTAATTCTAGACAAGAATCGCCTCCAACTCTCAAACCGGTGACTATCCCCCACCGAAACTGCCGCCCTAAGAGATAATAGAGAGAGGGATTTATTTACATTTCTTCATCATGGCTAGAGACTTACGAGGATTTATTAAGCTTTTAGAAGATCGTGGCCAATTACGCCGCATTAGTGCATCGGTCTCTGCCGATTTAGAAATTGCCGAGATCGCTAATCGGATGCTGCAGGTGGGTGGACCGGCCCTACTGTTTGAAAACGTGCAAGGAGCAGAGTTTCCCGTCGCTATTAACCTCATGGGAACGGTAGAACGCATCTGTTGGGCGATGAACCTGAATAAACCCGAAGAATTGGAAGATTTAGGCAAAAAACTCGCCCTGTTGCAACAACCGAAACCGCCGAAAAAACTCTCCCAAGCGATCGATTTTGGTAAAGTTTTATTTGATGTCCTGAAAGCCAAACCCAACCGTAACTTTTTCCCTGCCTGTCAACAGGTGATTTTAGAAGGGGATGAAGTAGATTTAAAGAAAATTCCGATGATTCGACCCTATCGGGGGGATGCAGGCCAGATTATCACCCTAGGGCTAGTAATTACTAAAGATTGCGAAACGGGAACCCCTAACGTCGGTGTCTATCGCCTACAGCTACAGTCTCACAATACCATGACCGTCCACTGGTTGTCCGTGCGCGGTGGGGCGCGTCACCTGCGAAAAGCGGCACAGATGGGCAAAAAATTAGAAATAGCCATCGCTTTAGGGGTAGATCCTCTGATTATCATGGCCGCTGCCACTCCTATCCCCGTAGATCTCTCCGAATGGCTGTTTGCGGGATTGTACGGCGGTTCTGGGGTACAGTTAGCCAAGTGTAAAACCCTCGATTTGCAAGTGCCGGCCGACGCAGAAATCGTCCTCGAAGGAACAATTACCCCCGGAGAGGTATTGCCAGATGGACCTTTTGGTGATCACATGGGTTACTATGGCGGTGTGGAAGATTCACCCCTGATTCATTTCCACTGCATGACCCATCGTCGCGACCCCATTTATTTAACCACTTTTAGCGGTCGTCCTCCCAAGGAAGAAGCGATGATGGCCATCGCGCTTAATCGTATTTATACGCCGATTTTACGGCAACAGGTGTCGGAAATCAGGGATTTTTTCCTACCGATGGAAGCTTTAAGCTATAAAGCGGCGATTATCTCCATTGATAAGGCCTATCCCGGACAAGCGCGGCGAGCGGCCTTAGCTTTTTGGAGTGCCTTACCCCAGTTCACCTATACTAAATTTGTCATCGTCGTCGATAAGGAGATTAATATTCGCGACCCCCGGCAAGTGGTTTGGGCAATTAGTTCTAAAGTGGATCCGGTTCGCGATGTGTTTATTCTCCCGGAAACCCCCTTTGATAGCCTCGATTTTGCCAGCGAAAAGGTCGGTTTGGGGGGGAGAATGGGAATTGATGCCACCACTAAAATGTATCCCGAAACCGACCACCAGTGGGGGGAACCTTTGGAGTCGGATCCTGCCATGGCGGTCAAGGTTTCCCAACGCTGGTTAGAATACGGTTTAATCGATATTAATTTACAAGAAGTAGATGCCAATAAGTTTGGCTACGAAATGTAGATTTAACCGACTAAATACCCAATAGCTTATCTTGTCCCTAAATCTCAAAAAAATCGGGCTAGAAATATCTTCTAACCCGATGTTACTGATTAAATTCTCGACTTAGTAAGCGTCCTGTAGTTCGTAGAATTCGGGAGAAACGTAATCTTTGCGTAGAGGCCAACCGACCCAATCTTCCGGCATTAAAATCCGTTTCAGGTGGGGATGTCCTTCATAAATAATGCCGAACATATCATAACTTTCTCGTTCTTGCCAGTCAGCTGCTTTCCAAATCCAGTAAACCGAGGCAACCCTGGGATTATCTCTGGGAAGAAAGACTTTTAAGCGCACTTCCACGGGACTATCGACATTATCGGTTACTTTGACCAGATGATAGAAACTAACTAATTCTTTCCCCGGTCCCAAATCGTAAGCACCCTGACATTGGAGATAATTAAAGCCATAAGCGTATAAAGCAGTGGCCAGAGGAATTAAAAAGTCTGCTTCTACTTTAATCAATTCCACACCACTATGGTCAGCTTCTAAAGCTTGATGCTCAAAACCATTTTCGCTTAACCAAATCGAAGTGGGGCCAGCTTGCACAATAGCTGTGGTTTCTTCAGTCATTTAGATTTCTTCCTTTTGTTTCGTGGTCAAAAGAGCGGGGGGAACAGGCATACCGGTGGCTTCTAGCAACTCTTTCGGAGGTGCTTGACGGGTGGCCGATTGCAGATATTTACCGGTAAGAATCGGTTCCGTGGCCTGCATTTTGTGGGTGGTGCTGTAATAACGATTGGTTTGCTGGAGGACAGTCCCGCGTTCTTGAATAGATTCGTTAGCGACTTTTTTCCGCAGTTTAATAATCGCATCGATAATCGCTTCCGGACGGGGGGGACAACCGGGTATATAGACATCCACGGGGATAAGTTTATCTACCCCTCTAACCGCAGTGGTGGAGTCACTGCTGAACATTCCCCCCGTAATCGTACAGGCACCCATGGCGATAACGTATTTAGGTTCCGGCATTTCTTCATACAGACGCACCAAAGCGGGGGCCATTTTCATGGTGATTGTACCGGCAGTGATGATTAAATCGGCTTGCCGGGGACTAGAACGGGGAACTAAACCAAAGCGATCGAAATCAAAACGGGAACCAATCAAGGCTGCGAACTCGATAAAACAGCAAGCTGTACCGTATAGCATCGGCCAAAGACTTGACAAACGCGCCCAGTTATACAGGTCATCAACGGTGGTGAGGATGACATTTTCCGATAAATCCTGGGTAACTTTGGTGCGTTCGATGGGATTGAGGATTTTTTCGCTTTGTTGTGCGATAATTTGCTTAAATTCGCTGGTAGGGTTGGGACTCATCGGGTTATCCTCTTATGAAAAGTCAAAAATAAGGAAAATTATGGCCGTTATGACCATTCTAAGGCTCCTTTTCGCCAAGCATAGACGAGAGCAACCACAAGGATAGCAATAAAGATCAGTGCTTCTACAAAAGCTAATAGGCCCAATTGATTGAAAGCTACTGCCCAAGGGTAGAGAAAGACGGTTTCCACGTCAAAAACCACGAAAACGAGGGCAAACATATAATAACGAATGTTAAACTGAATCCAAGCACCGCCGATCGGTTCCATCCCCGATTCATAAGTGGTGCGTCTTTCCGGACCACCACCACTAGGCCGCAGGACTTTGGAGGCAGTTAGGGATAGGATTGGTACTAAACTGCAAGCAAGCAGAAATCCTAGAAAATACTCGTAACCTTTGAGGACAAACACTGGGTTTTTTTCTCCTTATTCGCTATCGACAGGGGAAGTTGTCGGCATCTCTATGGCTACTTATTATAGAGGCTTTAGCAACCCGTCTCCTTCTTAAAAGCAGCATTGAAGATGTTTATCCAGATTGCTCGTTAAGATTGTACGGGAGTGCCGGAGTTGCCAGTTCAAGCATTTGTCCTAAAATTTCCTATAGGCAGTATAGTTTGTTAATGCACAGGCTCAAAGCAGCGATCGCACTAAGAGGAGAGTATCTGGTGTGGGGATAACCTTAAGTTGGGAAAGTTGAGCATCTCATACGGCCGCTCCTTTTGACACCCCCCAGTCTGACTGCAAATCCTTGTACAGAAAAACTTTCAAGAGTTCTCAGCACCACTAGGGTATCCCCGGCCGGGGAGATCAATTTGACATACTCCCACCGTCAAGCTACGCTGTGACGGGAGATTCTTTCCAGATCACTATCGGAAATTCCTTGTTCAACGAGACAGCTTAGATTCTCAATGTCTCCATTAAGAATCCAGAGGCCGCACTCTCCCAAGGCGTTTGGGTCGGTTTCTGTTTGCCCAACAGTACC
>NZ_JASJFE010001014.1:0-4427 GCF_030067735.1 Microcystis sp. M53598_WE2
TGGTCGTATTGTTTTAACCATTGTTGTGCAGTGTTACCTTCGCGGAGGATTTTTTGTAGGGGAGAGAGGAAACAACTAAAACCCTTTTCTTTAGCGATCGGATAAACTTGAACATAGAGGTCTTTAATCCAATCCCTAGCTAAGATTTCTCGGCCATCGTACCAATGTCTCAGGGTGGCATCAAGACTAAAACGAGCGGCAGCCTGTTCGTTTTCTTGGGTTAAAGTTAATAAATCCTCGCTGCGATTGCTGCTGGGTAATTGACTTAAAATTAAGGGGTCTAATTGGGGAGCTTGTAAAAGTTGAGTTAAACGGGCCTCTAAAAAAGCCATAACTGCTAATAAACTAATAGGATTAGCAATCAGGTCACAAATTCGCAATTCTAGACGATTGAGATTATAGGGACGATTGCTACCGTTAGGACGTACCGACACCCAGAGATGACGAACATTCTGCATCGTACCGAGTTTTAATTGTTCCTCGGTCCAAGTGACAAAATGTTGATGACTTTCAAAGAGGGGAACATAAGCGGGAGTTTGGGGGAAAACTTGCCAACGACGGGAATGGGAACCGGTGATTTTACCGTCGAGAAAGGGAGAAGAAGCACTTAAAGCCAAGTATAAAGGAGCTTCTAGGCGAATTAAGCGACAGGCACGCATTAAATCCTCATAATCGCTAATACCGACGTTAATATGAATACTGGCCGTGACTACATTAGTGCCGTAGGTCTGTTCAATATAGTCATGATAGGGATTGTGGGGGTCACTGCGATAAAAATGTTGACTATCGCCCAAGGAGAGGGTACTGCCAGGGATGAGGGTATAATCGCCTAAACGACGCAAATATCGCCGTAGAGCGAGACGAGGTTTTAAAGTAGCGCATAAAAGACGGTCATAGTTAGTCATGGGAGCCGTAGTATATTCTACGTTACGACTATCCGGTTCCCGGACAAAACCATCTAAATCCTTGACAATGCGATCGGATAAACCGATAATTTCTCCGGCTGCTGTTCCGGTGTACATTTCCACTTCAAAACCTTTACTTAGGAGCATCGTCAATTCACCTTGCTGTGTCTATTTTGTAGTGTGACATTATTTGGACTGTAAATGACGTTCGATCAGCAGAATCGCCACTATATCATCAATGGGGCGATCGGGAAGACGCATACCTTGGGGGATGAGTTTCTGTAATCCTTTGGGGGGGAACATTTGCCAATAGCGATCGCGCGCTTCTAGGGTACTATTGCGTTCATCTACTAGAGTAATCGGGATGGTGATACGAGCGGCAATTTTTTGGCGCCAACTTTTCGAGGTGGTTTGGTTCCCCATCACCAATAATTCGAGCGGATATTGTTGACAGAGACTAGCTAAACGCTCGATCGCTTGTGACGATGCTATCACCTCATGGGTATAAATTTTCCCCGTCGATGACCTGACCGCGATCCCACATTTATCCTTACCCGGATCAAAACCGAGAATACACATAGTTTTTATCTCCTGCAGCAGTGGTCGGTTTTATTAAATCACTAAATTAGGGTCTTGGGTGTTGGGGTTTTAGCAGGGTAAGCGCATCTGAACAATCCTTGACAAAATTAACTTTATGTGAGTTGCTTACCCACGATTCAGGCATATTTGAGGAGAATTTGCCATCTCAATTGTTAAGCAAAAATCGACCAAATGGGTCGAGTTCATGACTAGGGTTTGCGGCAAAAAGTTTCTCCTGGGGGGAGGGTGTGGGGTGTAGGGTGTAGGGTTATAACCAAGCATCACCTATATAGCACAAATTTACTGAGTAGATAAAAATAAACTTGAGTCAACGTGAAAAAACTGTCCTAACTTTACAGCTTGTTTTTCTGTTATTATTTGTTGGCCAATAAGAATATCAGAAACTATTGTTTTTGAACCTAGTATATCTGATAAATCTTTTTCTTGTAAGTTGTTAGCTTCCATGAGTTCCCAGAGTATTGAATGGGGTTCTGATTCTTCAAGGGGATAATGATCTTGTTCGTATTTTTCGATTAAAGTCAAGAGTAAATTTAACAAGGTGGTTTCTTCTAGACTGCGATTTTCTCGATGAGATAAGGCCTCAGCTAGGTTAATAGCCTGTTCGTTTTCTGCATCGTTTTCTATTACTTTTGGTAGATACTCGGCTAGTAACCTTCCGTAGGTATCACGGTTCAAAGTAAGGGTCATTTTTCCCCTCATCTTTGTCATACTCCGCGTGAGTCAAAATGTACTTGATGTAAATTATTTGATCTTTGTAAACGCTATCTACTGGCTCCGGTCGTGCCGGCAAGAAATAACCCACCGTCTGACCCTGGCAAGTGACGGCGATGGGAGTAGTAGAACTCAAATATTTGGCGAGATGATCCTGGAATTCTCCCATTCCGATTTTTTCTAGCAGAGACTATTGCTTTTCCCGCTTGTGTACTGTTGTGTAGATAATTTTAGCAGAAAAATCTAACGGTAAAGAATCTTAAGTTAGCGTCAGAACATCTATTGCTGCCACAAAAGTCGTTCGAGTAGGCTGGGTGCAACCCAAAAGCCAGCTTCTTGGAGACGTTCAAAGGTTACTCTTAAATCGAGCAATCCGAATTGGGCAGCATCTTTGACAATGCCCAAAAGTCCAATAATTCTTAAGCCACGCTCCGAAGCAATTTGCCTCCCTGCTTTGTCATCTAAAATAATCAATTCAGCTTCAATTTGCTCTGCTAGTAAAATCGCTTCTTGCTCACCCGGATCGAGTTTTTACAATCCTGACCTTGAGGATGTCCTAACAATTTCAATCCGGAGCCAATCAGGGGGGTTAGCAATCCAATTGCGAACGATAGATGGAGATTCTGAGGCCTTTAATTCATCAGCTACAGCTTCAGGAATGACCACAAGCTCATACAGTTCTTGTAGGATCATAATTTGGTCAATTAAGAGCAGGTAGCAAATCGGAGAAGTGTCAGAAACAACTATCATTTCGCTCTGAGTTCTTTGAGAGTTTGCAAATCGCGTTCCAGTTCAGTTTCATCATAATTCAGATAGACTCCCATCCGCTTTAAAAAGGCATGAGTTTCTAACCGAGAAGGTAATTGAAGGATGCGTCCAACTTCGGCCGTACTCAAGATACCGGCACGGTAAGCATCAGCAATAACCATTTCCAGCAGTTTATGAGCCAAATTATCGCCTGTTTGACCTAATCTCTGGGCGATTTCGTCGGGAATATCAACAGTGATTTGCATAAAATTATCGGAGTCGCTACCAGTTAGTTCTATCATAGGTGAAATAGATGGCTCTTCCAGTTTTTGTGTGGAAGGAAGAAGAATAGGGATAATTTGGGTGCATCTCAATTTGGTCGAAATATCTATAGGACATTTTGGGCGCACACAGTTCGATAAACTCACTGACCACAGTGCGGCCCTACCATTGGCGTAATAATATTATTGTAGGGGCGAATTGCCTTCGCCCTCAGGGTTTGCGGCAAAAAGTTTTTTGTGGGGGCGGGGTGTGGGGTAGGGTTGTTTCATTCCCTCAAATGTCATTCTCTGCAATCCAACAGAGTTTTTAGATTTATTCAGCAAGCTCTATCTAGGGTTTGCTGAATAAGTACGGGCGAAGCATTCGGATAGAAAATCTACCTTTTCACCGATAGGTTATTGTCCGAATGCTTCGCCCCTACAGGATGCGGGCCGATGAAGACGCAAGGTTTTGAACGACGATTCTCTCAAAATCTTGCACCTGTTTCGCTCGTAAAGCCCCAAAACCTTTACTTTGCCTACATTTCAAATTTATTCAGCAAACCCTATCTAGCCGGTCTGAGATTAACCCTAGCCAAACTCATCCAACGCTTGCAAAGTTGGGAAGCGCACCTAGTCCAGGGCGATACCCACCGACTACGGCGGGATATCTTCGATTCTTACGAATTCACCAGAATATCGGATATTGTTGTGATCGCCGTCGCTCACTCACCGAAATACAGGTGAACCCGATTGCTCGTCCAGGTTGCCACCCCCGTGCCGAAAAAATCCGCGTCTTCCGTCCAGATCGGGCATTCCAGCAATAAAGCCAGCGCCACGACTGGCCAATCGTCCACATCCCGCGCGGCGATGCGTTTTCTAGCCTCCCCCTCGTAAGAAGCGTACAGGCTGTTATCCACGATCCGCACCCAACCGGTCAAACCTTCCAAGACTGCCATCGCGTCCTCGCTCCCTAGGTTGCGTTTCTCGAAAAGAATCGGTAAATATCGCCTTGCGTCGGCGTAACAGCGATCGGTCGTGAAAAAATCTACCGTGGGAGCGAACCGAGCGATCATCGGAAATTTTGGGTCTGAAACCCCGCCGTTCTAGGTTGGCTTTACGTTAGAATTAAAAGGCCAGTCTCGAAAACCAAGTGGACGGCGCAGCACCTTGAAAACTCGGCTTAGGGGGTTCCGACCAGAAA
>NZ_JASJFE010000214.1:0-3327 GCF_030067735.1 Microcystis sp. M53598_WE2
GTGCTTTGCTTCTAATTATGACTCTTAAACTATATTATTGTCTTTGAGGAAAAAATGCAAGTTATAGCCGTGCAAAGTATAGTTTTCGGTACTCGTTAGAGTCCATGCGTTTTTAAGAGGTTATCCGCACCTCTGTGCAAAGAAGCCCAACCACTAGCCTTTCCTACTTGTGTTTTTTATACCACTCACGGGCGGTTTAACTTAAAGGAGGTTGCCTTTGGTCTGCTGGCATTGTAGCCTATTTACAACACAGCAATGCTCTAAAGTTGATAAATATCAATCTAACAAAAACTTAAAGGCTTAGTGTACAAGCTTTACAAGCATAAGTTGTTGATAGTTTTACATGACAGGTTCGTTAGAGCCAAAAGTTAAAGTAATCAAGCCGCCCTCCGCTCCGCTAAAGGGCGGGGTTTTCAACCCAAATTTTCGATAAGGAACAGGCGCTCACCATCCTTGAATTAGCGAAGGAAATGCTGACAGCCTTTTTCTCATCAAGACGAAGTGTCACCTAATTTGCTATGGACGACCGACACCTCACACCCCACACCCTGCCCCCAGAAAAAATTTTTTCGGCAAACCCTATTTATCCGGTATTGACCTTGAATAGCCATCGTTGCTCCTTTCGAGCAGCGAATGATTAATAATTTCTTTCTAAACGGCAAAACAGATAAAAAATTTCTATGAAAAAACTGGCAAAAATTGGCAAGACGAAAAATGCTGATCAGCTTGGAACATCTGAGATAGAGCATCGTCAATCTGGACATTCAAAATGTCACCAACTTGCCGTGATCCCGATGCTAATAGTCAGAGGGAGACTTGCACAATTTCAAAATCTAAGTTAATCTCTCCTAAAAGTCACCTTTAGGTATTTTGACTAAAAAGAAAGTTGCCTAACTTCTACTCTAGCCTCAAGGCTAATGCTGAAAGCTAGAATCATCGGCTTAATCGACTGGCTCTGGCTAACTCTTTACACCACAGGAGGTCTGTTTGAAAGAGACTTTTATCCACAACCCCATGACATCCGCTACCCCGGAACAGAATTGCACTGCTGAGTCTAACCGAGTCCGTTACTCAGTTGCCCTGCTGGGATTAGCACTCTCTCTGGGAGTACCTAGCATTCTCAACTCCACCTCAGAATCAGCCCAGGCCGCCAATTCTGTACCCTTAGAATGGGAAGTAATTGACCTGTCCCAAAAAGCAAAAGGTGCGGGTAAAGAACTAAAAGAACCGCAAATAATCCAATCCCAAGCACTTGCTACCGTCAAATTCATCGCCACATCAGTGGTTGAGCATCAGGTAAAACCGGGAGAATCCCTCTGGAGTTTAGCCGACACCTATCAAACCACCCCCACAGCGATCGCTACCCGCAATAATCTCCCCCCCCAATCCGATCTGATTATCGGACAAACCTTAAAAATTCCCACTCCTGAGCAGTTGCCCCCGGCAGCCCCGGCAGCAACTCCTGAGCAGTTGGATAGTTCCTCTGCTAGTCTGCGTCAAACCCGTCAACGTCTCCAAGAAAGTTTGGCCGCCCTACGGACCGAGGAAATCCCCCATCAGTCCGATTCCGGGGAAACAGTAATCGTCACCGAAACTACCGCTCTCGTTCCCGATAATTCGCCAACTAGCGTCGAGATTCCCGTTATTGCTCCCGAAGAATCCCCCCGACCAACCAGCCAGGTGATCCCGATTCCCGTTCCCACCCCTGAAAGCGATCGCCCGATAGCCACAATTGCCGTTAATCCTCCCTTGACAAGCAGACCGGAAATTCCCAGCGTTGCCCTACGAAATCCGGCTCCTGTGACTGAAATTCCCGCCGTTCCCAATCCTCGGGTCATAGTTCCCCCAGAAAACCAAGTTTATCGGGTTCGGCCAGGGGATACCTTAAACACAATCGCTCGTGTTCTCGGCATCACCCCTTCCGAATTAGCCAGGGAAAACGGCATTGACAACCCCAACCAGATTAAAGTTAATCAAACCCTAGTAATTCCCGACCGTTCTGCCAACGCTAGAGTTAATCAAAATCTTACCCCCTTGCTCGGCGATCGCGCTAGACTCTCCTTTAACCCCAGCAATCGGCAAAATTTCCCCGCCGCAACTGCCACCACGGAGACGGAAGAATTCCCCGAAAATATCACCGGCAGCTATCGGGAAAGATTGCGCCAAGAGGTGGCTAATCTGCGGGAAACTAACCTTTCGGAAACCCAGAAAAGTATCGCTATTCCCGTCGATAATCCCGCAGAAACCGTCGATGAGCGGCAAATAACCCCTAATCCCCAATGGGCTGCCCTTCGTTCTCGTTCTAACCAAAGCACCCCCCCCCAGATTATCGGTTCGGCTCCTACCAATGTGGAAGAATATAATGATCGCCTACGAATCCCCGTCGGCGAAACTGTAGAACCTTCCCTTCCTCCCCTCGCTAATCCCGATGAGTATTTACCTAATCCCACCCCCATTTTTACCGGCTTTATCTGGCCCACCAGGGGTGTGTTAACCTCCGGTTTCGGTTGGCGCTGGGGCAGACCTCATCGCGGCATCGATATCGCCGGTCCAGTGGGTACACCGGTTGTGGCGGCGGCCGCCGGTGAAGTAATCGCCTCCGGTTGGAATTCGGGCGGTTATGGCAATCTGGTGAAACTGCGTCACCCCGATGGTAGCACCACTCTCTATGCCCATAACAGCCGTCTGCTGGTGCGTCGCGGCCAAACTGTTCAGCAAGGCGAGCCAATCGCCCAGATGGGTAGCACCGGTTTTAGCACCGGCCCCCACCTACATTTCGAGGTTCACCCCTCCGGCCAGGGCGCAGTTAATCCCATGGCTTTCCTGCCAGGCAGACGTTAAAGATGCCCAGAAAGGGAAGAAAAAATCTTCCCTTTTTTGCTCTTGTGCAATTGGGTGATTGTGTGTTATGATTGATAACTGTGTAAACAACGGCTTAGTAGCTCAGTTGGTCAGAGCAGGGGACTCATAAGCCCAAGGTCGGCAGTTCAAATCTGCCCTGAGCCATTTTCGGAAAACCTAAGTGTAGAATTTTAGAAATACAAAATTTTGCTTTTTATCTCGTTCCTAGGTAGAACCTGGGAACGCTCCCTTCGGGTTCTACCTGATCACTGTTCCCCACCAAAGCCCTTTTTTGATTCCTGAAAATTCGCACCCATAATTAGGGTTGGCTGAATAAATCTAAAAACCTTGTTGGGTAAGACTTTTAGACTTTTTGTCAATCAAAAAGTCCCCGGCATGGGAGTGATCAGGGGGAAAATTCAGGGACTTTTTCCCTGAAAATTAGGTAATTGGCCACCTCAAAACCGGTAAAACCCCACACCCCAC
>NZ_JASJFE010000796.1:0-1333 GCF_030067735.1 Microcystis sp. M53598_WE2
AATCTAAAAACCTTGTTGGATAAGACTTTTGGACTTTTTTCCCCTCAAAAAGTGCCAGCCATTGCGGGGATCGGGGGGAAAATTCCTGGACTTTTTCCCTGAAAATTAGGTAGTTGACCACCTGAAAATCGATAAAACCCCACACCCCACACCCCACACCCCACACCCTGCCACCACCGAAAAGCTTTTTGCCGCAAACCCTAAGTAGCGGCTAGGAGAATGGGAAGTGGGCTGTTAAAGTTCGATCGGGAGTTAATCATACTATTTAAAAGGGATTTGGTATAATACAGTGTCTATAGGCGTTTTTTGAAAACGTCTGCCAAAATTTCTAGCTTCAACGCCTCGATCCTCTCAAGTTATGAGTAGTAGAGTGCGTCTAAGTTTAATCGCTTGCTCCCGGGAAATTATGAGAATTAAACAAATTACAGTTAAGCATCTTTTTGGCATATTTGACCATACAATTAATCTCAATATGGAGGAAAGAATAACTATTATTCATGGTAAAAATGGCTTTGGTAAAACCTCAATACTGCGATTGGTCAATGGCTTTTTTAACTTAAAGTATTCAGATATAAGAGCTATTCCTTTTCAAAAATTTACTATAATTTTTGACGATAACAGCTTTGTGGATGTTGTCAAAGCTTCCACCAGTAAGAATAAAAAAAGTAATGTAAGACCAGAGATTGATTTTAATTTTACTTCCTCCGATCAAAAAGAAAAACTGACTTTTTCTCCTAATTTACTAGACGGGAGAAAAATCCCTTTACTGACCGGCATGATAGCTGATGTCATACCCGGTTTAGATAGAGTTGGATCAGAAAAATGGCTCTATACCCCCACAAAAGAAATTCTGGATTTAGAAGATATTTATGAACGATTTGGAGAATATTTACCAAAGCAATTCCAGCAAGAATCTTCTGATTGGTTAAATAAAATTCGAGACTCTATTAATGTTCGTTTTATTGAATCACAACGTCTATTAGATATTTCCAATAGTGCCAAAAATGGCAGAACTATAAGGATGCCGATGACATTGTACTCTGTGGCCAGCTATTCTGAAGATTTAGCAGAAAATATTCAAACTAAATTAGCAGAGTATGGACAACTATCTCAAACTTTAGACCGAACCTTTCCAGCGAGAGTTGTACAAAAAAAGGCATCATTGACCGATGATGAACTAAGGGAAAAAATTGATCAACTTGAAAGCGAAAGAAATCAATTAATTAGTGCAGGACTATTGAAAAAAGATGAAGATTCTAACTTCCAAGTTAAAGATAGTATTGATGATAGCACCAGAAAGTTATTATCGGTTTATATTGAGGATGTATATAAA
>NZ_JASJFE010000803.1:0-1696 GCF_030067735.1 Microcystis sp. M53598_WE2
TAAACCGGTGATCAGATTAAATAAAGTCGTTTTTCCCGCCCCATTGGGTCCAATTAAGCCAAAAATCTCGTTTTTTTGTACCTGAAAGGAAACCCCATCGACGGCGACTAATCCCCCAAATCGACGGGTGGCTCCCCGCACTTCTAATAAATTTGCTGGCATCCTTGTTAACAGATTAAATTAGTCGATTTTACTCGATCAAGACGATTGCAAGTAAGCATTGCACCGACCAAAAAAAAGATATTTGTCAGGAGATTTACCCTGAAAGAATCAGTTATCAAGATTTATCGGGCAATTATTTTGATTAGGAAATATTTTACACAATCCCGACCAGATAAGCAAAACGGCTCACCACTACTAGCGAATCACTACCGATAACGAAAAACTGCCATAATTGCAGAAATGTCCTCATCTAGCCAAAAGGCGATCGCTATTGATGAAAAATGACGCTAAAATTATCGATCTCGTCATCCGGCTGTTTTTTCTCGGCCTGTTGTTATTTGCTGGGTTCACCCTGCTGCGTCCCTTCCTAACCATGATCCTCTGGGGAGCAATTCTAGCGATCGCTTGGTATCCGCTCTTTCTCTGGTTAAAAAAGTTACTCGCTGGCCGGGCGAAACTGGCCACAGTTCTCCTCACCCTACTTTGTCTAGGGATTATTATCGGTCCGGTGAGTGGCATTGCAGCGGTTCTGGCGGGTAATCTGCGAACGATGGCCGAATATATCGATACCGGTGCGGTGCTGATTCCCCCTCCCCCCGACGATGTGGCCACCTGGCCGCTAATTGGCGAAAGGATTGCCAGTCTCTGGCAGCAGGCATCCGATAACACAGGTCAATTTCTTCAACGCTTCGAGCCACAATTAAAAGAACTGGGAAAAATCTCCCTTTCTCTGGCCACCAGTACCGGTCTGACGGTGCTGAAATTTATCGCCTCGATTCTGATTGCGGCGGCCCTCACCCTCTCCGCTAAAAATCTGACTCACCTGATGAACCGGTTAGCGGAAAAGATCGCCCCGGGTCGAGGAATCGCGCTGGCCGGTCTGACCGCCTCTACCGTCCGCAATGTTAGCCGCGGTATTATTGGCGTTGCTATTATCCAGAGTCTTTTGATCGGCATCGGTTTAGTAACGGTGGGAACGCCTGCGGCCGGTTTATTAACTCTCCTCACCCTAATTTTGGGCATTCTCCAAATTGGCCCCGGTTTGATTGTCTTGGGGGCGCTGATTCACGCTTGGGTAACACTACCCCATTCCATCGCCCTATTATTTACCATCTGGATGATTCCCGCCACCTTGGTGGATAATTTCCTCAAACCGATCTTAATGGGGCGCGGTCTGCCCATTCCCATGGTGGTGATTCTGCTAGGGGTGTTCGGGGGAGTGATCGCCTACGGGATTATTGGTTTATTCGTCGGGCCAGTTCTGCTCGGTCTTTGCTACGAGTTAGTTAGGGCTTGGATTGGCGAGGATAGCCCCGAACCGGTGGCAAATAGCCATGATCGGCCAATCTAAGGGGCGATAGCTCTGATTTTTACCTAATGCAGCCATCAACATTCTTAAAAAAGGGTTGAAATATTTGGGAAATCATCTCAACGGTACTGTTGGGCAAACAGAAACCGACCCAAACGCCTTGGCAGAGTCCGGTCTCTGGGTTTTCAGTGGAGACATTGAGAATCTAAGCTGTCTCGTTGAACA
>NZ_JASJFE010000616.1:0-5572 GCF_030067735.1 Microcystis sp. M53598_WE2
GACATCCGATAGGCGATATTTAGCTCCGGACTATGGTATTGTGCGGTGGCATCATGGATTACCGCTGCCATCAGTTCTTTCGGAGATGCGGGTAAGTCCTGCAAGTCATAACCATTATTTTGTAACGCTTGCATCACCTCGTAGATAGAACCGAACACATCTAGATAGGCTGCAGTTCCCACATTCCCCTTATCAGGGGGGAAACTAAAGACGGTGATGGCGACCTTTTTATTGAGTTTCGGTTTCTTTCTTAGGTTAGCCCATTTTAGCGCCCGTTGAGCGATCGCTTCTATCCGGTCCTGTAAGGCGATCGCTTTACCCGTGGCCCCATCCCGGCCCGATAATATAATAGGTTCGATCGCACCGTCTAATTCCGGAATAGCAATCTGTAGCGCCACTTGAATCGGGTGTAACCCCAAATCGCTTTCTTCCCATTCCTGAGTGGTTTGGAAAACTAGCGGTAACGCGCGCACATATAGGGACGATTGAGACGTTTTAAGGATTCTATCGCTTTCGGATGATCTTGTCGCGCTGGACCTCCCACTAAAGCAAATCCCGTCAGGGAAATTACCGTATCAACGATAGCAACCGCTTCTACTCCTTTTAAGCTTTTATCCCAGAAATATTCTTCTACGGGTTTAGAAAAATCTAATCCCCCAGCAAAAACGGGAAGGACTCGCGCACCCATAGACTCGAATTCCTGCACGAGAGCGACATAATGAGCGTCATCACCAGTAACGAGGTGAGTTCTCTGTAAAATTAAGCCAACACAGGGAGCTAAGGGGTCTTTGAGGTCATCGGCAATATCACTGCGGTTATTGTACCAAGTGAAGTATTCCTTGACATCCTCGAACATTTTCATGGATAAAGGATGCCAGATACCCAGATCCGGATAAACTACCGGTTCCTTGTAAACTACGCTGTCATCTTTGTTATCGAAGACGTACTTATCGGCCAACATTAACAGGAAGTTCTCTAAATTTTCTGCCGAACCCCCTAGCCAATACTGGAAACTTAACATAAAGTTGCGTGCGTCCTGAGCTTTTTCCATGGGGAGGTATTTCAGGACTTGCGGTAAGGTTCGCAATAACTTTAACATCGCATCTTGGAAACCAGCGCCAGAGTTTTCCCTGCGCTTTTTCATAAAGTTAGCGATGACACTCTTAGACTGTCCCAATTGGGCCATGGAAAAGCTGCCTAATTTATTTAAGCGCATTACCTGGGGCATGGAGGGAAAGACAATCGCCGCGTCTAATTGATCCCGATGGGGACTGACAGCGGCCACAACTTTATCGGCTAAATCTTCGATAAAGATGAGAGAAGCAATGAAAATATTAGCTTTGGCTACATCCTCTTGAAAATTGCGATAATTTTCCCCATCGCGCAGTTCTTCGATTAAATAACCACTAATTTCGATCGCTAGTTTCCGGTTGTTAGCGTTGATTTCCCTGACCGCACTACTCAGCGCACTTTGGTACTGAGGTTCTAGCACGACATAGACCACCTTGACCAGCGATCGACCATTCAACGCGTCGGGAACTATGTGACGAATGGTGGACTTGACGTGAGTGAACATATATGATGGTTCTCCTTAGGATTGCTGAGTCTGGTATGAAGTGATTTTCGTCATCAGATGACGATCGCCCTTTGTTTAAGGTGTTTAGATATATATGTTTCTGTTTTGTATCAGAAAATGTCACCCCAATGAGCATTTACTCTGGGTTTTGACACAATTTGATAAATATCTTGCCATATTTTGTAACAGATGGTAAAGAGCTTTTTGAGTAAATGCTCAGGCCTTTCTTTACAAAAATTAATATTTAATCTATTGACTTTTAATTCCAAAAGTGTTATTCATTAGCACCTCAGACGAGATGTCCCTATTCAAGATCGGGGTTAGGATTCGAGGTCGTCTCGTACAGGGCCGCAAGTGCTATAACTCAATCAAGATCAGCTTTTTGTCCTTGTCCTAGACCTCTGGTAAAAATCAAAAATTGTTGTTAGGGTTAGGATTCAGTAGCAGGTAAGCTGTACTGGATTTAAACTGAGTAGGGGAAATTTTAGTACAAATGCTCGAACTGGCAACTCCGGCGCTCTGGTGCAGTCTTAAGGAGTAATTTAGACAGTCAACAGCTTAATTATAGTGAGGAAATCAGGCAATAGTTTCAGAAAATTTGGCAAGTTTAGGTTGAAAAATCAACAACAAGGAAGTAAAGTTCTTAAAGTTTCGTTATGGTGGTAGAATTGGTTTATGGCTAAAAAGTTTTTATTTGATTCGATACATCTATGACCGAGTTATTTGCTAGTGCAGCAGGCCGACATTTGCAAGATGCCAAAATTTTGCTGTCTAAAAAACGTTGGGACAATGCCATTTACCTAGCTGGTTATGTAGTAGAATGCGCTTTTAAGTTTTTAGTAGAACAGTATTTTAAAAATGATCAAAGAGCCGCTAAAAAATTCGGACATGATCTCAAGGAATTAGAAGGTAAAGCGAGGGAAAGATTAGGAATTCTCTATCCTCGTTTAGAGCAACAGTTACCAGTTTCTCGCATCCGGGGAACTGTTCTAGGGCAAAATCACCCAGAAAGAAGATATTATCAATCTGGATATTGGACTGAAGATCAGGCTAACTCGGCCGTTGAATGTGCTGAAGAAATTTATCGAGATATTATTCCCAGATTAGTGCTAAACGGTTATATTTCTAGTAAGGATATTTAAGATTCTGATGATTAGTTTTAGTGAAACTTTTGCTAGGGTAAGGGACTGCTTTCTGGATTCCAGTCTTGGTTCTCTTGTAGCCAAACTAAAATCTGTGACTATTATTCGTGATGTTGAGGGAAAAATTCGCTTATTTCTAGAGTTAAAACAGGAAAACAAGATAGAATCAAACGAAGAAAACCATCTATCTACACTCCTGTCTGAAAAACTTGAGTATTACTATGGCCATGATATTTGGTGGCAAAAAGGAGAAGGAGATGCTTATAAAGCCCTGATTGATCTTATCATAGCTGAAAGAGTTCAGGCACCTTGGTTCGATGAATCGGCAAGCTTGAAATGGTATATTCTAGAACGTCATCTGGCTAAACAAGCATGGACAGAGAATAAAATTGGGCAGCAACTGCCTTGGGATTTTGAAAAAGTTGAAAAAGGATATAAACCAGCTATTGTCTCCTTTTTTTCCTTCAAAGGAGGAGTTGGTCGCACCACTACTATTGCCGCTACTGCCTTAACTTTAGCGCGGAATGGTCATCGAGTCGCTATAGTTGATCTTGATTTAGAAGCTCCCGGTCTGGCCACAATTTTTTCTGAGGATTTTGCCGATAATTCTGGTGTCATGGACTATTTGCTAGAAAAGAAAGTTCAAAAAGACAAATGGAAACTGAGTTTAAAAGATATTAATGACTCAAATTTGTTAGGAGATGAAGGTGAAATCTTAAAATTGCTACCAGCAGGAAATGTGGATCAAGATTATTTAGAAAAATTGGCTCGTTTAGACTTTCAAAATCTTGTCAATGGTCAACTACAAGGCATTTTAAAACAAATGCTAGAAGAAATAGAAAGGTTAAGCAGACCACTGGATTTTATTCTCATGGATGCAAGAGCAGGTTTTCATGATATTGGTGGTTTAGCTATTACTTATTTTTCCCATGCAGTGGTTATTTTTGGTACGGAATCTCGACAAAGTTGGGCAGGATTAACCCAAGTTATCCAACATTTAGCCCTATCTAACCCTGAGGATCCTTTACCATTAATTTTAGTTCATGCTCTCGCTCCATCTTTAGGAACAGTTGGCCGAGAAAGAGAGTTACGAAATTTTCGACAAAGAGCCTATACAATTTTCCAAGAAAACTATTATACTGAATCTGAAGATGTCCCTAACTCTAATGATACTGATGCACCATTTTTCCCGATAGTTGTCCCCTACGATAATAGTCTGCGGGGAGATATTGCCCTCTTTACTCGTGACTCACGGCACGATACTCCAGAAGAAAAAGAGAGATTAGCAAATCTCGTGAAAGTTATGACCGATTCTCCTTATCAAACTATTGCTGAAAAGCTTTGTCAATTATTTGGACGTGATGTGATTATAAACAATCGGTAAAAATTATGGCTGAATTCGATAAAAAAAAGTTACTGGAATTAATGGTAGCAGTTGCTCCTGGAAAAGCAACTGCTGAACAGGAAAGTGATGATGAAGACGTATTTCTCAAAAATTTCTTACCCGTGGTTGATTATAGAAAAGCTTTGGAGCCAAGCATTTTATTAATTCAAGGTGGTCGGGGTGTGGGTAAAACAGAATTATTTCGTTTACTAGCCATTCCCTCTGGACGAGAAGCTTTAGTTAATAGTTTAAATATTCGAGGTCTTGCTCCTTTAAATCAGACCAGATGGATTGCAGGATTTGGTCGCACTCGCAAAACTGCAAAACGATTTCCGTCACCAGAAATTATAGAAAAAGAAATGCAAAACGCTACTAATCTTGAATGGCGTAGTTTCTGGTTAGGATTGATTTTAGGTGTCATTTTACAGGAACAAGAATCTGATATTGCCAGCATTATAGGTCAAGAATTGGATCCAAATATTACTACTATTCTTAAAAATAGGTTATCGCTTTTATCAGAATGGAGAATTTTAGTTAAAGATAATTTTGAACATCTAAATTATGTTCTTGACAAATTAGACGAACAATTAATTAGTTCTGACCAATGGCTATTTATTACTTATGATGAATTGGATCGGTTATTGACTACTTATAATGCTCTAGCTAATCCGATTAGAGAATTATTAGCTTTTTGGCTCGATCGCTCTCGTCGTTGGGAGAGAATTCGACCAAAAATATTTCTTCGTACCGACCTATTTAGAGAGGAATTTTTGGGATTTCCTGATGCTTCTAAATTACAATCCCATCGGCTAGAATGGCAACGCTCTTGGCTCTATCAACTCTGGATTAAACGGTTAGCTAATTCCGATCAAGAAATGAGAGACTATTTACAGATGATCCCTAATTTAATTTATGAAAGCTCAACCCAACTAGGATGGAATGTTAGTAGTGATGAACGATTATTTGAAGAATTAATCGAAAACATGATCGGTAAATATATGGGAGTTAGTCCTAAAAAAGGCATTACCTACCGATGGATACCTAATCATCTTCAGGATACTGGGGGTAGAATTGCTCCTCGCTCTTTTCTAAAATTATTCGACAAAGCGGCAGCCAAAAGATTAGAACATTTTGAAAGTTTTGAACAACTGACTGAGCTATACCTTCTACAACCCTCTGATCTCCAGAGTGCTTTAATGGATACTTCAGAGGATAGAATTAAAGAATTAGCACAGGAAGAATATCCTTGGTTAGAATCTCTAAAAACTAAGTTAGAAGGGTTAAAAACTCCTATGCCGAAAGAAACTTTTTTAGAGGCTGTGCGCTCAACTCACTGGAGTACTGAAAAACAACCTCCTGTTAAGGAACCTGAAGAAATTATGCAATATCTAATACAATTGGGTGTGGTGGAAAGTCTCCTCGATGGTCGAATTAATATACCTGAAATTTATCTATATGGGTTTCAAGTTA
>NZ_JASJFE010000044.1:0-3287 GCF_030067735.1 Microcystis sp. M53598_WE2
AAATCTAGGGATCAGCTATCAGTTTTTATCGGGGAATTTTTTGACCTGCTGACCACTGATAGCTCCTCCTTAATTAGGGTTTGCTGAATAAATCTAAAAACCTTGTGTATAAGACTTTTAGACTTTTTGGTTTCCAAAAAGTACCAGATATGGGAGTGATCGGGGGGAAAATTCAGGTACTTTTTCCCTGAAAATTAGATAATTGACCAGATGAAAATCGGTAAAACCCTACACCCTACACCCTACACCCTACACCCTGCCCCCAGAAAAAACTTTTTCAGCAAACCCTATGTAATGATGAGGTGAGGCAGCAACTTAAACCTAAGATTTTTTCAATAACTTCTGACGAACTCGCGAGATTAATAGGTCTAATTCAGGTAACTTCAATAACATCGCACCGAGGAGGAATAAACCCACCGCTACAGTCGAAGCCAAACCTAACTGTAATAATTGTAGGAAAATATTACCAGCACCGAAAACCTTTTCCCAACCCCAACTAGCACCCCAACTAGCAACACCAGAAAGCATTGTAATTACCGTTAATCCCAATAAGGATAAACCCCATTCTCCCAAAGGTAAACCTCCTAAACGACGATTTAAAATCACCGTAAAAATGCCCATAGAAAGGATATTAACCCCCACGGTTGCTAAAACAATCCCCGGAGTACCAAAAGGTCTATACAAGAGGAAATCCAGCGCACCATTGAGAAAAATATTTACCATACTCACCTTAAAAGGAGTGTCACCATCACCCAAAGCATAGAACACTCGTACTAAAACATCGCGACCGAGATAGAAAAACATCCCGAAACCGTAGGCCATTAATACGGGAACCACCTGTTCCGAGGCAGCCAGATTAAAGGCACCCCGTTGATAGATAACTCGCACTACCGGGAAAGCGAGGGCGATAAAGATAGCGGTGAAGGGTAACATGGTTAAAGCCGTCAATAATAAACCCTGACGGATTTTTCGCTTCAATTCTCCCCAATTTTCTGGTTCCGTCAGTCGAGAAAATATCGGCATAAACGGCACGAGAATCATGTTAGACATGATGCCCAAGGGCGTGAGAACGATAAAACTGGCGTAACGCATGGAAGCGGCGGCATTTTCGATAAAAGAAGCGAAAAAGAGGTCAGTATAAACGTTAATATGCAACATTCCCGAAGATAAGGTCGCCGGAATCATCACCCGCAACACCTCCGACACCCCCGGAATCCGCCAATCCCAGCGAAATGTTAATTTTCCTAAACCTGCCTTGACTTGTGCGCCCACTTGTGCTAACCATTGCCAAAGCGCCCCGACGAGAGTACCACCGGCGAGGACAAAACCCCCTAGTTGAATATATTGGGGATTATCAATGCGATCGCCAAGAAACCAAGCCAGCAAACCCACCCCGATAATCACCGCCACACTGGAAAAAAGCGGACTGAGACTCGGTAGCCAGTATTGGTCCGCCGCGTTGAGAGTACCGAAACCGATGCCGATTAAACCAGCTAAAACCGCCATGGGGGCCATAATTTGCAGTTGTTGAATGGCCATACTACGGGTGGCGGCATCTAAACCGGGGGCGAGAACATCGATAAAAATATTGGCAAAAACGATTAAAAAGACAGTGACAGCTAATAAAATCGCGCTGACTAGGGTGGTAATAGTCTCGACAATCGGCGCGGACTCGGATTTATCTCTTTTGGCCAAAACACTGACCAAAGCGCTGTGAAAAGGGCCGTTAATACCACCGAGGAGAATTAACAGAAAACCGGGGATAACGTAGGCAAAAGCGTAGGCGTTCACCACCGGCCCGACACCGTAGGCAGCGGCGATTACCTGTTCGCGGACTAAACCAAAAACCTTACTGATTAAGGTGGCAACGGCGACAATTCCGGCAATACCGGCTAAGGAACGGGTAGCTTTCTTAGTAATGATGACACCTCGAAAGAAAACAACTGCATTGATCGATTCTACCCGTTTCTGTGTTCCCGTAGAAAAGCGATCTCTAGTTGGCAAATTTAATTTGACTGGAATGTATAAGACCCATTTCCCCACAGACATTCGTATAATACCAAGAGCCAACCGAACCATAAATATTGATGGTTCTACGTTCTTTGACTGAACAGATGATATTGCCATTGGGGGATGTTCTCACATTTGATGGTGGAGAAAACACTATTGCCGCAGCGATTCTTGATGTGGATTGAGAACTATTGAATCTGTAACTACACACCACCTCTAGCATTGTTTGAGTCGCCTGAGAGCGGGGACGATGAATTTGTCTTTCGGGAAAAGTCGTCCAAGTTCCGTTATCACAATTAGCTTGGCTAACCAGTCGTTGATTTCCTAAATAATAAACAAAGTCAACACTACGCGAACTAGCCGGAACAATCGAACATAAATCGATGTTAACGCTTTTTCCCGTCACAGCAGTTCCGGCAAAGTAATTACAAGTTTCAGCCAAAACTATATTGGGTTTTGCCCAGGAAGCGCCGACTACCATTGTCAAAGATAGACTAGAAATCAAAATAATTTTTTTCATGGTTGATTTGACATTTTCTGGAGGCTTTTTCTGAGATCATTTTATACTCAATTGAATTGCGGCTAGAACCTGATGGCGACAAAATATTAGTATTTTTTATCTAATTCTCTGTTCCCGTAGAAAAGCGATCGCTAGTTGTCAAATTTAATTTGACTGGAATGTATAACACCCATTTCTCCATAGACATTCGTATCATACCAAGAGCCAACCGAACCATAAATATTGATGGTTCTACTCTTGATTACAAAAATCGCCCGTTCAAGAAAACTTAACAATGCCACCAGCGATCGCAGTTTTAAAGTTTAATTAACAAGAAGATTAACAGGAAGATAGCGATCGCACTGACCTGCGACAAGATCGGCGATCGCCCTCAAGAATTGCACTAAAGTGTATCTCGGTATTCTTCAAGTAGGGCTAAAATATCTGCTAGTTGGTTTCTGTGGAAGTTGTTGGGGTTAAGTTGGAATCGGATGATTGCAGTACGGTATCGAGTTTCGATTCGAGTTCGGCGAGTTTCTCGTTCTGTTTTTTCAAGTCGGACAAGCCCCCGTAGGATTTGATCCAATGTAACAAGGCTGAAAGTAATCCCGGCGAAGAGAAGTCCGAACCATTGGGGGATGATAATTTGTTCGTTGCCGAGTTGGATTGAGTCATAGTTGAGGATTATGGTTCTTCGTTACTTGGTATGGTTCGATAGGGGGGCATAAATCGACTAAATCCTTATCTGGTAAGAGACTTAATTGATTAGTTGGCTCTA
>NZ_JASJFE010000808.1:0-2242 GCF_030067735.1 Microcystis sp. M53598_WE2
GGTGGGGAAGTGGGGAAGTGGGGTGTGGGGTGTAGGGTGTGGTGCGATTCGTTGGCTAGAAACTAGACAGTAAGACGTTTAGAGGATTAGCCGCTTGGTAAATGTAGTACCTTGATAACTTTATAACCCTACAGGTGCGGGTTAGTAATAACCTTAGTCCTGTCCTCTAGATGCCTAGAGTGACGGCATTTCCTGCTGCTTTAGACTTGGTACATCTGAGGTAGTGAGCGAGGAAAAAAAGCGGTATCTGATAGCCTAAATCAGAAACCCGTTGAGCCAGAACCTATGGATAGCCCTGGGGCGAAGATACGAATTAACCATCGTCAACACCCACGAGCCAAAAGGCTGACAGGCTCGAAACAAAAGTTAACAGAGTTGGGGCTGATAGCTCATACCACTATCAGTAAGGCATTCCCGTTACTCTGTTGTGGACAGTATCATCCTAATGGTTCAACCAATGGTTATAGGGAACGAAGTAACCCTGATTGACTCTGCCCGTTTGGGGCAGTAGGAAACCATCCGCAAGTCAATAGAGGGAGAGGATGTCCTTAAAAGCCAAGGCTTTGAGTAATATCAAAGATATGCTGACAAAGGACGGGTAATTAGGAAGTCTAAGCAACAATCAACGGTCATATACGCCCTAAAACCAACAATCTTGTCTGGTGGGGATACAGCCAAGAGGGTTGAATAGACAAGGAAATAATAATTCCCATTATTATTCTACTAATGACAGTAGCCTAGTTACTCAGGAGCCGGATACGGCGAAAGTCGTAAGTCCGGTTTTGAAGCAGGGGGTGGGAAGGCGACTTCCTGCTCTACTGTAACGGGAGATTAAATAAAAGCAATCTACTGATCACTGATCACTGATCACTGATTACTGATTACTGTTAAGATTCCCGTAAAACGTAGCCCACACCACGCACGGTATGAATGAGGCGTTTTTGACCACCAGCCTCCATCTTCAGGCGTAAATAGCGAATATACACCTCAATAACGTTTGATTCTCCTTGAAATTCGTCTCCCCAGACATTTTCGAGAATTTTCTCCCTCGATAATACTTCTTTGGGGTGAATCATGAGGTAGCGCAGCAGTTCAAATTCCTTCATCGTCAACTCAATATTTTTGTTTTTATAGGAGAGACGACGACTGGCTAAATCTAATACTAAGTCACCGAAACCCAATTGTTCGGGGGTAATTTCCAGAGGTTGCAGGTAAAAACGGATTAATTTGAGAAAAGATTGCGAATTATAGGGTTTGAGAAAATAATCGTCGGCTCCCGCTTCCAAACAGGCGAGACGTTCTTCTAGGGTTTCTTGAGATACTAACAAAATAATATAAACGCGACTTCCCTGGGAACGTAAACGACTACAAAAATTCACACCGGCCTCCGCTGCGAGGAAGCGATCGAGTATAATCATCGCTGGCTGCCAACTTTTCACTTCTGGGAAAGCGATATCAATGCTAGGCACGATCAGGGGACGATAACCTGCTTCTTTCAAGTCCGCACTAGCTAGTTTAGCGATATTCTCCTCAATTCCCACCAAGAGAATTGAAGAACTCGGAACGGATGTACTCATAAATCAGCAGCGGTAAAGAAATAGGAAAGATAGGGAGGGGACTACCTAATTATAGTTAATTGATTCTTGCCTAACCGATTTAATAAAAAAGTTAACGCTGTGGTGCGTTGGACAAAATTACCATTGATAGACCAACCAGTCACTCGATCGGGGGACGACCAGAGGCTAAGATGATCTACAGGTGGATCTGCATAAAAATTTTCTTGACCGCTACCCAATAAACAGGAACTCCAATGGGTAAAATAATCGTGACTAAGGCGATAAATGGGAAAATTACCGATTAATGGCACTCCCCACCCGTCCAGAGCTATTAAAGCGGCAATTTTTGCCCCTTGAGCTTGCCAATAATGAGCTAAAGCGATCGCATTTACCACCCCCGCACTAAACCCAATCAAGGTTAGAGCTTCTCCCGGTGAAAAAGCTTCATTTAAGCAAGAAAAAGGCGAAATAATAATATAGGAAGGTAATTTGACCGATTGGCTCCCCAGATGTCCTAAAAAATCCTCGGTCAGTCTAGAATCATGAAAACCCGGACAAATTACCAAAGACATAAAGTTAAGTAAAAATCTATGAGGGGTCAGTTATCAGTTATCAGTAATCAGTAATCAGTAATCAGTCATCAGTCATCAGTTTTTTCTCCCTGCTCCCCTACTCCGTCTCCCCAC
>NZ_JASJFE010000269.1:0-6375 GCF_030067735.1 Microcystis sp. M53598_WE2
ACCAAGCAGCTCCTATTTTTAATTGCTGATTATCCATAGGAAAAATCCAACTATAACCTTTAGGACTCCATTTATGACCGAGAAAAAAAACTAAATTATCTTGATACTTTTGATAATCTAATTCTGGCACAGCAATTAAATATTCAATGCCCACTGCTTTTAAAAAATTAGGTTTTTCTCGTCTGTGTTTATACATAACTGCTCTAGCGTATCCCGTGGCATCAACCAATAAACGAGTATTAACTGTTTCGATTTCCTCGCCTTTTGATTTCAAGAAAACAGTTAGCTTATCCTCCATCTGTTGATATTTCAGATAACGACAACCTAAACGAACTTCTCCCCCCAAACCCAGCACTTCCGCCGCTAAAAACTCTCGCAATTTGGCAAAATCAAAAACTACCCCTAAAGGTTGCGGTGATGACCAAAAATGATGTATGCTAGTGGAGATAATTTCGATATTTTTCCAAAACCTAGCCACTACGGTTTCGGGGAGATTGAATTGTTCTAAAATTTCTAGGGGAGAAGCGGCACTAGAAAAGTTATTATCTTGCCAACTAGAATGTTGTTCCACCAAAAGAACACGATAACCTTTTTCACTTAATAATCTACCACAGTGACCTCCCGCCGGTCCACCCCCAATAATTACGACATCATAATCCATGATTTACTCCCTCGCCTAATCTTGCTAACTTGCTTTTATTTTACCCTAAATCGCCCTCTGTTAAACCCCAAACTTATGAAGCTGTTGTGCATCTAAATTTGATAAGTAGCTGGTTATAATTAAATTAAAAATGGATTTTGCCTTTAATCCCCCCTTGATCCCCCCTTGATCAGGGGGGTGCCGATAGGCGGGGGGATCCCCCCTGCCCCCCTTGATAAGGGGGGTGTCTGACAACTTTTAACACCTACCTACTTACTCTTTTTGACCTGTTCCCTATTCCCTCATCAAAATGTGGACTAACTTATGACATTTTTATTATTATTAGTTACTTTCCTATCGCTAATAATTTGGTTATATTTAATCTTAGCCAGGGGACAATTTTGGCTATCTAACCAAAAAATTAATCCTGTCACTTCTCCCTTAACAAATTATCCAAAAGTCTCGGCAATTATCCCCGCACGAAACGAAGCCGACGTTTTACCTATGAGTTTAACCTCCCTCTTTAACCAAGATTATCAAGGAGAACTTTCGATTATTTTAATTGACGATCAAAGCAGTGATGGTACGGAAAAAGTTGCCCAAGAAATTGCTGATCAATCTCATAAATCTGGACAAATAACTATTATTTCTGGACAACCTTTAGAGATAGGATGGACGGGTAAATTATGGGCAATGAAACAGGGAATAAAAGAGGCTACCGAGAAATTTGCACCCGATTATTTTCTCTTCACCGATGCCGATATTGCCCACGCACCAGATAATTTAACCCAATTAGTCACTAAAGCAGTACAGGAAAAACAAGCTTTAGTTTCCCTGATGGTGTTGCTACGCTGTGACAGTTTTTGGGAAAAATTTCTCATTCCTGCCTTTGTTTTTTTCTTCGAGAAACTCTATCCTTTTCCCCTAGTTAATAACCCTAATTCCCCGATAGCAGCCGCCGCCGGGGGTTGCATTTTAATTCGCCGAGATATCCTAGAAAAAATTGGCGGTATTGAGATTCTTAAACAAGCTTTAATTGATGATTGTTCTTTGGCGATTGCGGTTAAAAAATATCTGCAAAATCACCCAGAAAATAACGAGAGTTCCATCTGGTTAGGATTAACAGAAACCACCTATAGTCTCCGTCCCTATCCCGATTTAGCCAGCATTTGGAATATGGTAGCCCGCACCGCATTTACGCAACTAAATTACTCAACACTTTGGTTAATCGGGACAATTTTCGGGATGTTTTTAACCTATTTAGCCGCCCCCTTGGGTTTAATCTGGGGATTGGTCTTAAAAGAAACATCAATTATTATAATTAGTGCCGTCACCTTATTACTAATCGCCCTCTCCTATAGCCCGACTTTAAGACTATATAAATTATCCCCCCTGCGGGCTTTAACTTTACCCCTAATTGCCCTCTTTTATAGTTTAATGACCGTCGATTCTGCCCTGCGTTATTGGCGCGGCCAAGGGGGAGGTTGGAAAGGGCGAGTTTATCCTAATTAGGGTTTGCTGAATAATGGTAAAACCCTTTTAAAATAGGTCTTTTGACCTGTTAAAATCTGATGTTAGTGCAAGAAAATAGTAACTGAAAAAGTCCAGTAGGGTGCGCCCTTCGATAGCGTAACGCACCAAATAAATTAATGATAGATAAGAACTCTTGCAAATTAATTATATGTCATAAAACATTTTACCATTTGGGGATGGGGGGGTGAGTGCGATTATCTGTAGTGCGATCATGGATTTTCAACTATAATCAAAGATATTGATTTATCCCATGAGGTAACAATGTTATCGATTAATCTAGATCGAGAAACCGAGAACTATCTAGCAGACATCATTTCTGAAGAGAATATTAGCTCAGAAGAACTTCTGAAAAAACTCATTTACGAACATTGGCAAAGCTTAAAACCGCGTAAAACTTTATCACAACGCCGGGGAGGTCATCCTCAGCATCTTTTAGAAAATGCTCCACCTGATTTGTCATTGCGAGAAAACCGCAAAAAAGTAGTTGCAGAATATATACAAAACCATCATCAGCAACATCATTTATGACAAATTATCCCCCAAAAATTATTACAGAATCAATCAACCAATTCTCTAACTTCAAAGCAGGCACACGCTCAAATTCACGAGTATTTGCGGTAACAAGAGTCAGATCAAGCGCTAGAGAATGAGCAGCAATCAGTAAATCATTTGGACAGATTGGGGTTCCTGCTTGCTCCAAATGTTTACGAATTAGGGCATAGTGCTTATCTACAGTTGATTCTAATGGCAAAACTGTCAAGAACTCCAGGATGCGTTCTAGTTGCTGCACCAGACGGGAGGAACCACTTTTAACCACTCCAAATCTTAATTCACACGCCACAATGATGCTCGTACAAACGCTTTCTTCGCCGACATCCACAATATGCTGGAAAACCTGACCTTGGGGATACCTGATCAAATGTGATAGGATGTTAGTATCAAGCAGATATTGATAGGTCATTGGGTGGTACTAAAATGTAATGTCATCAAGGGGAAGCAACCCTTCATCTATATCAGGAAAATTGTCTGTAATGTCTGGCAAAGTAGTCAGCAAAGAAATTAGAGAACCGGAAGAAATCGGCTCAATGATTAAGCGATGACCTTCTTTGCGTAACAAAACCTCTGTACTTGATAGGGCCAGTTCAGGAGGAATAGTTAATACTTGCTCTTGTCCACTTGTTAGTAAAGAAACCTGACGTAAATTTTGCATCTGTTGACCCCTTTGTTAATGATCGCCTTACTATTTTAACTTATTTATCTAGTTATCTCGTTCCCAGGTAGAACCTGGGAACGCTTGATTCAGGTTCTACCTGATAACTGTTTACTGATAACTGTTCACTGAAATTCCAGTTCTTCTTAAATACTACTTTAAGGTAGAGACTTAGATATTAAGTAGGTAGTTGTTAAAAATTGTCAGACACCCCCCTTATTAAGGGGGGCAGGGGGGATCGAAGACAAAATCTATCTTCAATTTAATTAGAACCACTTACTTATCAGCTTAATTTTCTTCGTCCGCTTCTGGGGTTGGTTGTGGTAAACGAGCGATAAAATCTTTCATTTTGGGATGATTAAACATTTTCTCCGTGTCTTGCAGAAGACTTTTACCCCAGAGATTTTCCCCCAAAAATTTCAGACTGGCATAACGACTATCGCTAGTGAGAGCGGCCTGAGCTAATTTGATGCCCTCCTCAGTTTTACCTTGACTATAAATAGCCACCGCAACAGCTAACTGAGGTTCCGGCTGTTTAGGATCGATTTTCAAAGCGGCGCGCCAATCTTTAAGAGCCGCTTCCTTATCACCCTTTTCGTATTTAACTAACCCAATATTATTAATAGCGGGCCAAAAATTTTTATCTTGACTAACAGCTTTTTCGTAAGCTGCAATCGCCGCAGGATATTGTTCTAACTTGAGATAGGAATTACCCAGATCAAAAAGAGCGGGGGAGATATCGGGTTTCATTTGCAAACCCGCTTCAATCTGGGCAATAGCAGACTTGTAATCTTGATTCTGAAAATAGGCACTACCGAGGGAAAATTTAATATTAGCGTGGGCATCGGCGGGAGCAATGGACAAAGATTGATTTAATGCCTCGATACCGAGTTGCACCTGATCGTCTTGCAGATATAAACTACCGAGAATAAACCAAGTTTGATAGAGATGGGGGGCTAACTGCACCGCTAACTTAGCCCGTCCGAGGGCCGCATCGGTACGGCGAAAACGAGCTAATTGGATGGCATCTTCGGCCATTTCAATTCCCGCTTGTTCCATCTGTTCTAACTCCGGTTCGATGGCGTAGGGGAGTAGCGCTTGGGAAAAAGCCGGCGGGCTGCCAGCGACGAAAAAAACGAGCAAAGAAATGATTAATTGAAGTTTTGGCACAGTTTACCCCCGCGATAGGCCTTTTTTAATCAGTCTATCTCGCTTGGGAGTTGTTGGCTAAAGAAACAACAAAGGCAACTCTAGAGACGTTAGTATATAACCAATTAACTTTTGGCTCATCGATGACAACAACCGTGTTGGGAAAATCAAATCGCCCCCTATTTTGGATATTCGGACTCATGGCTAGTGGTTTTCTGGCGGTGGGAGTGGTTTCTTATCGCTTGCTGCAAACTCCTCCTCCTGCCCTAGAATTGGCGAAAATGACCGTTCCTGCTCGACGGGAAACCCTCGCTGTGGAAATTAAAGCTAGTGGTAGGGTGGAACCAATCCAAAGTGTCAACATTAGCCCGAAAAACCCCGGCCGATTAGTGCGATTATTGGTGGATCAGGGCATGATTGTTAAAAGGGGACAAACCCTCGCCGTCATGGATAATTTAGAGGTGTATGCCAGGGGAATGCAGTCAGAAGCGCATCTGCGGGAAGCTCTAGCCAGTCTGGAACAGGCTAAACGCAGCATTCCCGAAGATATCCGGCAATTACAAGCCCGATTTTATCAGGCCCAGGCCAGCTATAAGCAATTAGAAGCCCGTTTAGCTCAGGCCAAAGAAAGAATTCCGAAAGATTTAGACCAACTGCAAGCTCAGGTACAAGCAGCCCAATCCCGTTTTCGACTAGCAGAAAATCGGGTTAAACGCAATGAAAATTTAGTCCGGGAAGGGGCGATCGCTCAAGACCAATTTGATGCCGTCCTCAATGAATATCTCAACGCTAAAGCCAATTTAGACGAATCGATCCGCCGTTTGGAACAAGCGGATAAAACCGCTTCCCCAGAAGTGGCTGGAATTGAGCAGGAAATGATCCGAGCGGCAGCAGCGATCGCAGAAGCGAAATTTGCCCTCGAACAACGCCAAAAAACCCAAGAAACCGAGCTTGCTCGACTAGAATCATCTGTAGCGGCCGCTAGGGCCGATTTAGAGCAAATTAAGATTCAATACCGCGATACGGTCATTACTGCTCCCTTTGATGGCATCGTCACCCAAAAATACGCCACCGAGGGTTCTTTTGTCACTCCCACCACTTCGGCCTCCAGTACCGCTTCCGCCACTTCCACCTCGATTATCGCCCTGGCATCGGGATTGGAAGTGATTGCTAAAGTGCCGGAAGTAGATGTGGGTTTATTGCAGCGCGGCCAACCAGTGCGCATTGTCGCCGATGCTTTTCCTGAAGAAGTCTTTGAAGGTCGAGTTATTCTTGTGGCTCCCGAAGCGATTATCGAGGATAATGTTACTTCTTTTGAAGTGAGAATCGGTTTGGTGACGGGACGGGACAAACTCAAATCGAAAATGAATGTGGATGTAACTTTTGTCGGCCAGCAGTTAGATAATGCCCTCGTCGTGCCGACTGTGGCCATTGTCACCCGGGAAGGCAAGTCAGGGGTTTTAGTTCCCGATGCCGAAAATAAACCCAGTTTTCAACCCGTTTCGATCGGTTTGGTCTTAGACGATAAAACCCAAATTTTATCAGGTTTGGAAGCTGGAGAAAAGGTCTTTATCGATCTCCCCGAAGGGGCCGAAGATACCTCGAAAACTAATCAAAAATAATCAAAAATCTCAATAATTTTTCTTAACAAATATCTCCAAATTGTCTTTTTTCTGATCGGGCAGCAGTCAGGATTCAGGATTCAGGAGACAGGATTCAGGAGACAGGATTCAGGAGACAGGATTCAGGGGACAGGATTCAGGGACAGGAGATTATTTTATTTATTCTCCCCACACCCCACACCCCACACCCCACACCCCACACCCCACACCCCACACCCCAC
>NZ_JASJFE010000007.1:0-1385 GCF_030067735.1 Microcystis sp. M53598_WE2
TGAACAGGGTTTATGGATTCTGCAAACCTATCAGCAAGAAAGTTTTAGTTTACAGAGTATTAATCTGACGGCATCTTTTCGGGATTTATACGAGGATGTTACCCTATAGGGAATGAAAAATAATTAAGGTACAACCTCAAAAGGTTGATTTCCATACCGTCGGTAAATATAGAAATCGCTATCGAGAGTGAATATTTGTTTTTGATTAAGAACTTCAGCCATGGCTACTAAAGAAGCATCTGCTAAATCCATAGGAACATCTTGATATTGTATCATTAAGGTTTCCATTCTTGTTAGTTCATCTGAATTATGATGGTGTATTACCAGTATTTCATCTACCACATAACCCCATAATTCTTGTTGTGCGAACCAACCACCATATCGACGCAATAAATACATTGCTTCGGTAAAACAAGCGCAAGTCGTGACAAGGGGGGCCGATAGCGAAGATAAAATGTCAACACAACGCTGATGATTTTTATCAGCTTCATTAATTAAGGCAATAAGTGGAGAAGCGTCGCAAAGAGTCATTGATGTAATGCTGATTAGTCTTTATCATCTAAAATATTTGTAAAAACTTCTTCTACTCGCTCAGATAAATCTGATGGCTGAAAATAAACTCGTCCAACTCTTCCTTTTAATTTTTGGTCTAGGGTTTCTGGAGTGGAAGAATTGGAAGATTGATTAGGTAGAATGGTCAATCTCACTCGCTGACCTGCTAATTTAGCACTATGCTGTAAAATTTCTTCCCAAGTCCCCTCTAAAGTGTTTTGTTCCATAGATATTGATTTGAATTTCGTTCTTTCCTCAGTGTAACAAGCAAAAGATAAAAAAACAAATTTCTAGAATTTTTTTGTCTTATTGTTTTCTACCGGGGGGAATAAAACGGATTTCAATTCTGCGTCTGCTTGCATCCGCGTCACGATTAACCGCAGCTAATTTACCCGATGGGAGGTATAACTGTCCTGCGGAAAAAGCTCGAAATTTGACGTTTTTGAGTTTACCTGTGCTTTCGATTTCTTGCACTACTGCTAAAGCGCGCATTAATCCTAAATCAGTGTTAGAACCGGGTACTAGCATTTTAACAGATTGTTTTCTGCTGGCAACCGATTCGATATTTTTATCGAGATTACTTGTCTTTTGTATTCCCTGTCCGTCGGTGTGTCCAATTACTTGAATAAAGTCGATTTCTCTGTCTTTGGTAATGGTTTCGATAGCGGGAATAATGCGCTGACGAATATAGGTTTTTAAAGCGGGGTTTAATTCAGCACTTCCCGACTGAAATTTGAATTTTCCTGATTTTTCATCGATAACTATCGGGGTTGCTGTTTGCAGTTTTCGGTTAGCTTCCTCCAGTTTGCTGATGAGATTATAGGACTGAAAAA
>NZ_JASJFE010000352.1:0-6668 GCF_030067735.1 Microcystis sp. M53598_WE2
GTCCTGTAGGGGCGAAGCATTCGGGCAATAACCTATCGGTGAAACCGTAGATTTTCTATCCGAATGCTTCGCCCGTACTTTTTCAGCAGACCCTATATAGATGTCGGTTTTAGCAAATTCCCGTTACGAAAATCAAAACTACATAGTATAATGGTACTGTTAATTATTTTTGGAGGTGTAAATATGAGTCTAACAGAAAATCAAAAAAACCTTTTACGATGGATAGTCAAAGAAGTACGGGCTGGTCATCTTCCCGAGGGCAATATTTTGTGGGGTCCTCAGGTTTTCAACGGCCCTAGTTGGCCAAATTACACGGGTTCTGATAGCTGTCCTGAGGTCGAATTCCAAGAGCTCGCTACATTACAAGACCATCGTTATATTAAGTGGCAAAGAATAGCCTCGGATGAATACAAGGGCGCTCTAAGAGGAGAAGCTTATGAAGCGGTTGATTCTAACTTTGCTGAACCCGCCATCAGCAGCCAAAAGGTTTACGCGAAAAACTATTACAACCATGTAGAAACTATGACAGAAAATAAAGGAAACGTCAACATCAGCGGCGTACAGGGAAACGTGAGCGGAATTGCCGCCGCAGGCGAAAACCAAACCATGACCGGGGTTGCACTCGGACAAATTAGCGGTGCGGTCACTAACAGCATCGGTCAACTGCAATCGACGAATACCCCTGAAGCAACTCAACTGGCCACACTGCTCGAACAGCTTCAATCTGCGATCAAAAATGAATCCCACCTAGCGCCGGAAGATAAAGCGGAGGCGATGGAACAGGTCAAAACCCTGGCAGAAGCAGGACAGAAACCCGAAGATAATGCACTCCAAAAAGCGGCAAAAACTGCTTTGAAAATTCTCAAAGGAACGATTGCTGGTTTGCCCGATGCTGCCAAACTGGCCGAGTCATGTGCAAAACTGCTCCCCGCAATCGCTACTTTGCTATCACTTTCTTAGATTGGCTAAATCTCCCCCAATCTCTTTACTGTTGCCTCTTGCCCCTTGCATGAGTGCCTCATCTCAACAAGCAATTCAAATGCGCGGGCAGCTTAATTGTCTTCTAGCTTCGTAGAGGATGACAGCAGTAGCGATCGCAACATTTAAAGATTCCACACCGCCAAAGAGGGGAATTTTCACCGTTTCATCGGCTAAAGCCGCTAATTGGGGCGATAAACCGGCTCCTTCATTGCCTAATAATATTAAAGTCGGACGGGTAAAATCAATCTCCCAGTGGCTTTTGGTGGCTGTGGGTAAAGTCGCGATCGCTTTTACCCCCTGTGCTTGATATTTTTTCACCAAAGCCGATAAATCCGATTCTACCACTAGGGGCGATCGAAACCATTCCCCGGCGGAACTGCGGATCACTTTGGGGTTATCGATTTCGACGCTATCGAGACTTAACCAGATACCCTGTACTTCCGTAGCCACGGCAGTGCGAATAATAGTGCCGAGATTACCCGGATCCTGCAATCTTTCCAAAACTAAGCCCAATTGTAGCGGATTTTGGGGGACTGGATGAAGGTGATCACGGGCAATAGTGGCAATCACACCATCGGGGTTAACCGTGGTTGCTAGGGAAGCGAGGACTTCCGGGGAAACTATCTCGACTCGTTTGGCTTGATTTTGAAGCTTCTCTGCTAATTCTCCCTGTCTTTGCTGCCACCTTTCAGTATAACAAACCGTCTCTAGGGAACAATTCACGGCTAAAGCCGTCTCTAGTAAGTGGGTTCCCTCAATTAAGGACAAATTCTGCTCCTGTCGCTCTCTAGTGCGGTGTAGCTTGCGAATTTGCTTGATTAAAGGGTTTTGAACACTGCTAATCATAGCCGTTACAGGAGAGCGATCGAGATTATAGCCAATCGGATTTTTCACCCCGCTAGGGCTACGCTAAACCACTGCGTCTTGAGGGAGATAATGCGGAACTCGGGACTTGAACCCGAAAGTCTTTGCAGACACTAGAACCTGAATCTAGCGCGTCTACCAATTCCGCCAGTTCCGCATTTTTCTTTCACAATCTTTTATTATACTATCGGACAATCCATAAGTCAAGATAGTTCAGATAATTAAGACAAAAATCGCTTTTCGGGGTAGAATCACCAATAATTTCCTCAAAAATCTGATAAAATGCAGTGTCATTTTGCCAAAGCTCTCCTTAGCCAAGACTGCCAACCAAGATAAATGAATCATCCTATGACCATCGATACCGAGCATCCCTATTTAGAAATTCAAGGTCGTCACTCTCTCAAGGGTGAAGTCAAGATCAGTGGTGCCAAAAATGCCGCTCTAGTGATTATGGCGGGAGCTTTACTCTGCTCCGACGAGTGCCAGATTAGTAATGTACCTGCCCTGGCCGATATCGAGCGGATGAGTCAAATTCTCTCGGCTTTGGGCGTGCAAGTCCGTCGCACCGGAGATAGACTAGAGATTGATGGCAGAGACCTCAAACAAGCTCAAGCACCCTACGATCTCGTCTCCCAGTTGCGGGCCAGTTTTTTCGCCATCGGACCGATTTTAGCCCGTTTAGGAGAAGCAAAAGTTCCCCTCCCCGGCGGCTGCGCCATTGGGGCCAGACCAGTGGATCTGCACGTTAGAGGCCTACAGTCAATGGGTGCAGATGTATTAATTGATCGGGGCATGGTACACGCCCGCGTTAAAGGTAATGGTCGTCTGAAAGGGGCGAATATTTATCTGGATTATCCCAGTGTGGGAGCGACGGAAACCCTAATGATGGCGGCGACTTTAGCGTTCGGGGAAACCATTCTCGGTAATGCGGCCCAGGAGCCGGAGGTGATTGATTTAGCCAATTTTTGTGTTTCCATGGGGGCAAAAATTCGCGGTGCCGGGACCAATACAATTGTCATCGAGGGAGTTTCCCGTCTGCACAGTACCGATTACAGTATCATTCCCGATCGCATTGAAGCGGGGACTTTACTGATAGCCGGGGCAATTACCCGCTCAGAAATTAGTCTTTATCCCGTGATTCCCAGCCATTTAGCTTCGGTAATTGCCAAACTGCACGAAATCGGTCCGGAAGTGGTGGAAGATGGTCCCAATCGTCTCCGGATTATCCCTAGAGACTTAAAAGCCACCGATATCGAAACCCTGCCCTATCCCGGTTTTCCCACAGATATGCAGGCCCAATTTATGGCTCTGTTAACTTTAACCGAGGGCAGTAGCGTGGTTAATGAGACGGTTTTTGAAAATCGTCTGCGTCATGTGGCCGAATTAAAGCGTCTGGGAGCAGATATCAAGGTCAAAGGAAATGTGGCTTTAGTGCGCGGTGTGCCTTTCCTCTCCGGGGCGCCGGTGATGGCCACGGATCTACGCGCTTCGGCAGCTTTGGTGGTAGCAGGATTGGCAGCCCGGGGGACTACTATTGTGCAGGGACTCCATCACCTCGATCGAGGTTACGATAATTTAGAGGGTAAATTAAGAGCATTAGGGGCAAATTTACGCCGGGTTGATCCTTTAGCCTTAGAATTGGCTACCCTGACCCAATCTTAACAGGATGATTAGTTATCGCTGTTCTATCGATGTTGAGTGGATTCTCTTGAGAAACAATATAGAACAGCGTTAATCGTGCTTAGTTGTTCTATATTGACGGAACCTTTCATCAGCGATCGCATTTACCAAATCTTAGCCATTACTAATACAAACCCCGGCAATTCTGGATCACCACTAATGGTTTCAGGAGCATTTAAAATCTCCGGTTCTTGATGGGGACGATAAATATAGACTTGGCGATTTTGGCGATCGATTAACCAACCCAATAAAGTACCATTGGCAATATATTCCTCCATCTTTTTCTGCAAACTGGATACCGTATCACTAGCAGAACGTAATTCAATCACAAAATCGGGACAGATAGGGGCAAAAGAGGTTTTTTGTTTTTCTGTTAAAGCATTCCAGCGTTCTAATTTAATCCAAGCAGCATCGGGTGAACGAATTGCGCCATTGGGCAGCGTAAAACCCGCACTGGAATCAAACCCAAGCCCCGTTCCATCTAGTTCTGACCAGTTCCCCAGTTGCAGAGCTATATTAAAATTGCGATTACCCGTATCTGAAAAAGCAGGAGGCATAACGATCACTTCTCCACTAGCACTGCGTTCAATGCGTAAATCTCGATTGGCTAAACAAAATTCATAAAATTGCTCCTCCGTCATCGGCATAATCCAAGGAAGATCAATCATCAAAGGAGCCGAGGTCGCTTGCACAAGTAGTGTCGTCATATTTTCGCCCTACTCAAGAATTACACGAATTAACAACTGAATGCCCTTCAATCTTAACTTAGCTCTTGTCAACGGCATTATTGACTACTAAAAGATAGAAGGCGATCGCTCTTAACCTTGCTAAAGAAGCCTGACGAAGAGGAATGTAAATATTTATAAAAATGTAGCTTGGGATACAGTTTTTATGGGGAGTGTGTGATTTTCTGTTGTCCGTCTTTTCAGAAAAAGAAACCACAAAAGTCTCCTCATACCATCAATAAAATCCCACAATTACCCTTCATTAATTGGAGGGGTTTTTATCAGTTGACTGTTGATTGTTCACTGTTCCGTGAGCGAGATTTGTCCATAATTCAGCCGACAAACTACTATTAATGCTTGGGCATAGTTTTTCCTGGCTTAGGGGGACTGAAAGTTTAATTTTACCTCTGTTATTCAAATAGAATTATGAAACCCTCTTGCTGAAAATGATTGTCGTGAGTTAACACTTGACTGATTTTTAAGCGCTGCATGACCGTCATTGAAATACAATCTGTCAGGCTATATTCTTTGTCTGGACGGCGGCGGTATAACTCGAAGCCTTGCAGGAATGATTCCAGGTTTTGCGGAATGACTTGAAGGCGGGGATTCTGGAACAGATCATCGATAAATTCGACAGTACGTCGCTTCCGATTTGCTCCCCGGACTGACATAAAATTCAGTAGCTCTACCAAAACTTCATCCGTCGTCACAAGTTTAACGTTTTTGAGACTGGACGTAACTTCTCTGGCTCGTTGATGCCAATTATCTTGGGGATTGATTAAAGCAACCCAGTAGAAAGTGTCGGCAAAAATTTGTTTCATTGCCTTTTCTTGGGACTCCCATAAAGATAATGGTCATGCTCTTCTGCACCGTCAGATGGAAGCGGCTCAAGTTCTTCTTCAGGGAAGTTCAGATTCAACCTATCAACTATCTTTAAAATTGATTCTCCAGTCTCCTCTTGAGATATATCAGAAGCCATGAGATGAGTTTCCAGGGCATCTTTCAGTCGATTTAAAACGCCTTCTAGAGAGCTATCCTGGTAATCAATTGCTGCTAATTCAGGAGATTTGAGTGAATATCCGTCGGGATTCTTGGAGATGACAATGCTGATTTGATTGACCATAATCTTTCCTATCTCAGGCTAATCAAGAATTGGGACTTCTTTAGTCTAGCAAAATAAGCAGGACATTTAAGGTTCTTCAGGATTTGGAAATGATTGTTCATCGGTAATTTTAATTGTCTGTTTTTGAGATTGGGATTGAAAGTTTAATTTTCCCTGAATCTTTCTAACAGTTCTGAGCGAGATAAATTGGCCAGAGAAAGAAGTAAACCGGTGCGTTCCGAGATAGGAAGTTGGGCAATCTGTTCCACCAGACCAGATAATTCTGCATCCAGGCTGCCAAAGCGTCCTTCCAGAAGACTGGTTATCAGGGAATACCGTTCTTCTAAACTGCCTCGTTGTATCCCTTCTTGTATCCCTTCTTGTATCCCTTCTTGTTTCCACTCTTCTCGTTGTTGTAAATAAGCTGGTGATAGGTTCATAATCTCCTCCTGTTCTTCGGCACTTAAATTATCTCTTAATTCCAAACTCTTGCGCCAGTTGGCCAGAATTTCCAGTAAATTCTCTTGGAAAGGATTACCTTCAGGCAATTGCACTAATTCTTCTACTGCTCGTTTCTGTGTCCCTCCTTTCCCTAGCACCCTCAACCATAAAGTCTCCTCATTGACTGGTAATTGATGGATGGCGACGATTCCTGTTTTGAACAGGCTAGGGGAAAAATAAACTCCTTTTCCCCACTCCTCTTTCATCCCCTCTTCCGGTAGGAATGAAGGGGGGATTCCCACGACTTCTTCAATCATTCTCCCCGAAAAAGTAGGCGTTAAAATCCAGAGAACTGGTAGTTCAGCTTCAGTTAGAGTTTTGTTTGTCCGTTTCGCCTTCCTCAAGACCTCGCCATGAACCGCATATAACTTTGAGATGCAACTGCGAATCTCTACCTCGGAGGGTGGATTACGGAAGGGTTCAAATAAGCAGCAAGTCGCCGCCATTTTACCGAGTAAACCCAAGGGTAATTCAGTCCTTGATGCTGTGGCTGGTTCAAACCAGACATCGATTTCTTGAACTTCACTCTTGACTTTCTTGCTCTTTTTAATCGTTCCTAGAGACGCTAAGAGTTCCTCTAAATATTCCTTGGCAAATTGGTCGTGAATTTGGCGTGTCATTGTAGGGGATAATTAAGCCGAGAAAGTGCATTAACAATCTTGTTAGATCATAGCAAGTTTTGAGAATTTATCTTTTTAATCAACAGCACCAGTGTGCGAACCAATCGGCTCTCTTATTCTTTGTGTGACAAGTTTAACTTATATAATAGCGATCGGTCTTTGTGTCCTTTGTGTCTCTGTGGTTCTTTACACTCA
>NZ_JASJFE010000870.1:0-4046 GCF_030067735.1 Microcystis sp. M53598_WE2
GCCGAATCCTAGAGGCGATCGGGTGTTGTTTCAGCTAAAATTTATTTGTCGCCGACCATCGATTTAATAGAGGTAACACCAATGAAAAATTATACTCAGGAACAGTTGTTGGCTTTGCGTGACAGCCAAGAAGCTTGGTTGATGGCTCAACCCGGTGTAACTGGCACCGGAATCGGTCTAGATGCCAGAGGGCAGCTGGTGTTACGCATCTTCACCAAAGGCATTTCTGCCAGCACACGCCAGTCTATTGCCAAGCAACTCCCCCATGTTCCCCTTGACTGGGAAGAAGGAGATGTAATCGCTTATTAAAGCCAGCGAGTGCCTGATGGCAAAATAACAGCGATCTTCAACTGTCTTGAGAGACCAATTTTAAGCTAGGACGGGGTTGGATTGTTCCCCCGTAAGCGACGGCAGTATGAGGAGATAGGACAAGATGAGGAGATATACCCAGGGAAATTCGATAGATTTCCCCAGCTTTATCCATTAATTGCTGTTTAACTGCATCTTTCGGCAAATTTTGCCGCCAAGCTAGGGGAATCCCCTCGATACCGTTGTACAATCCCGCCCAAATTCCCGCTAAAGTGGCGGTTAATTGCCGTTGATAGGGACTAGAATTAGCGCGACGCACGCTAACGGCGAAATCCTCGGTCGTTTGCAGAAAGGTATAGAGAGAAGCTGCGATCGCAATTCCCAAAGGGGAGCTATCTTTCGCCCAAGCCGATAAAATGGACTCTAAGGGATGATTTTGCCCTAAAGCTGACTGAATCTGCTCTAATAGCTTATTCTTGGGGTTAATAGTTAGCAATTGCCCTATTAACTGATTTAAAGGCCTTTTTCCCCGTAATAACAGACCTACAGCCTCTCCCCAAATTATCGCTTCTTGTCGGGTTAACTCGGAAATTAAGCCCTTTTTCAGCCAAAAATTTAATCTAGCTTGCCAACGTTCCCCATGGTCAGGCCAGGTTAAAATCTCCGGCAACAGCACAAATAATAACGCCGATTCCGACTGCTGCTTGGCTGCGATCGCAAGGGGAAAATCCTCCTGAGATTGCAGAGCTTGCAAAAGCAGGGTCGTCCTCGGTGTCGCCTCATAGTTAAAGGCTGGTATTAGGGGCTGATTATGCAAGGATTCCCCAATATATGCCCCGATTAACCCTCCCTGAAGGCGATCGAGGGGTGAAAAAACCTTTTGCATAAATTAGCTCAATTTGCCCGGTAGGTGACTTCCTCGACCTTGCCCGGTTGCCCCAGTTGTTTAGCATGGGCATTATTAACGGCAACGTAAACCCCGCCGGCATTACCCGCCCTCACGGTTAATTCTCGGTTTGCTTGCCAAGTGCGATGGCTTCCTTGGGGCAGTACACCCTCAAATTCTGTCTTGCCATCCACCACCACCCGCAGCCAGCAGTCATCCTCCAGTTTTACCCCCACCACCAGCTGCTGATTATTGCTGGTTTTGTTGGCTACCGGTTGAAGGGGATTGCTTTTCGGTTGGACAATTTGCTGTTGTGGCAAGGAAGGCGGCGGTAAGCGATTCGATTGCAGTACCGATTTTTGCAGGACGTGGGATAGGGTTTGTACGGAAGCAATAACTAAGATTAAATAGAGAAAATAGAGATGAATCGGGCGAATTTGAAGACTCGGCAGCGATAAAGACGGTTTTATTCCCCTGAAAAAGTTATTGACCTTGGTGGGAAAACGTCGGCTAATCGTCTCACCATCCAGGGACAGACTATCGGCAAATTGTTTGATTAACCAACGAATATAAATCGGTTCGGGCAATGCCTCCAAATCCCCCGCTTCCAGTGCTTCTAGGCGATGGCGCGGGATTAGGGTTTTCTGGGCAATGTCCTCGAGAGAAAGGGACTGTTCTAGGCGATTTTTTTGCAAATAAACGCCGATTTCCAGTAATTTGCTGCGTTGTTTACGCTGGGGATCAAGTTGTGATTGGAGAAGGCGAAACATATCGCTATTAGGGGCTGACTTTCAGCTTAGTTAATCTGGTTCTTTAAATATTTCAGTTCATCAAGGGTTAAAAAACGGTAATCACCCAAGGGTAAGGGGGAATTATTACCAGAGTTTAGTTGAATACGACCGATGGCGCTGCGATGAAGTTTCAGGACGCGATAGCCTAATTCTTCGGCTACAGAGCGAATCTGCCGATTTCTTCCCTCCACTAAAATAACTTCTAATAGGGTTTTTTGGTCGGTTTGCTTGAGAATCTCAACCTGTGCGGGTAAGGTTTTTTTTCCCTCTAAGAAGATACCTTCTCGCCAACGCTGGAGAGCAAGTCTATCAATCGCACCATCTAGCCAAACCCGATAGGTTTTGGGCAAATGATAACGGGGATGGGTGAGGGTGAGGGTGAGTTGACCGTCGTTGGTGAGGAGTAAAGCCCCAGTGGTGTTGATGTCCAACCTGCCTACGGGATGTAACCCCGTCTCGCTGGCGAGGGAGTCGGGCAAAAGGCCAATCACCGTCGGCCGGTTTTGTGGGTCCCTACAGGTAGAAACCACACCAATGGGTTTGTTGACCAGTATATACAATCTTTTGGGACGATTGGCCGGTTCAATTTTTTTTCCGTCTATCTCTAGGTGATCTTTTTCGGGGTCGGCTTTTTCTCCTAACTGCACGATTTTGCCATTCCGTCTCACCCGGCCGGCTACGATCATCTCCTCCGCCCTTCTTCGGGAGGCAATTCCCCACTGGGCAAGGATTTTCTGGACTCTCTCCGCCATTTTTTCTTAGTTTTAACCCTTTCTCTCTCCTATTATAGGCATCCTAAAAGGGTTTTTTTTGCCCAAAAAGTGAAGAAAAACCGAATATCTCCGGCTGCCTCTTTGATTTTTTTTCTTTGAAAACTTCTCAAAAAAAAAGGAGTAATCCCTTGACTTGGGCGGCGGCTTCGGTTATACTTTTCTTATAATCGGAATCCGTGCATTTTTGAATCAACGCCACCACTCGATTATATATAAAGTCTTATAAAAATATTATTGCAAAAAGCCCTGAAAAAAGCAAGCAAAATTTTGCCGACAATTGTTAAAAAAGTCGGGCTAGTTTTCCTTACAGGATGATATGACTTTAAACCGGTTATTTCTCGGTTATCCAAGCGGTAAACTTTGATTGATGATGAATTGGGGACGTAAGTGACGGAGTTTGCGTCTCTTTGTTATAATTCAAAGGCTAGGCTATAATAACTCTTCATAAACACCGATAATTTTAGTCAAAGATGTAAAAAAAATGAATATTCAACTCGTGGAATCTCTAGTTAAGGCAATTAAATCCTTGTCCCTAGAAGAACAGGAATTGTTAGGAAAAAAACTCAAAGATCACCCCTCTTGGGAAATTGCATTAGAACGAATTGACGCAACTCGAAAAGCCATTTATGAACGTCGTCAGGGAAAACCATTTAAAACCGATGTTACTGAAATTATTCATCAAATGAGAGAAGAAAGAGATCGGCAATTGATGGAAGAAATTGTGAGTGAATAGAGAAAATAATGACTAATACATTTATCTGTGTTGATTCTTGTAGGGTGCGTGTTTGCATCGATAATCTCTGACAAAAAAACAAATTAATAATCTGCCGTAACGCAACAACTTAATTATTAAATTGGTGCGTTACACTTTCGCGCTTCGCACCCTACGAATTAGCTTGTAGGGTGAGTGTTTGCGGTTACTAATTCTGATGAAAAACTAAAATTAATAATCCGCGCCCCACGCCCAAATTTATCATCAAATTGGTGCGTTACGTTGTCAAATATCATCTTCAGTTAATCCTGAATCTTTGAGAATACCTTTTAATGTTCCTATCGGTAAATCTCGATTTCCATGGGTTGGTATAACAATAATTGCAGAAACATTTTCTTTGGTATAGATATAATGACTTCCTTTAATTATTGCCAATTTCTAGCCAAATCTTTCAACGACTTTACATAATTTTTTACCTGAGATTGACGGGAGCATCTCACCTTTGCAATGAGCATAAATACTTAGTGGAAAAATAGGCTGTTCGAGGGTAATTCTTGTTTTAATTCTCCATGTAC
>NZ_JASJFE010000089.1:0-6951 GCF_030067735.1 Microcystis sp. M53598_WE2
AAAACTCGCTCATCTTGGGCAAGTTTCGGTACATACCTTAATCACAATGTCAATAGTAATGACCCAAATTTAATTAAAATTAATTTAACAGACTTAGCCGCAGTTAAAGAACTTTTTCAACAGATTAAACCCGACGCGGTAATTCATGGGGCTGCCCAATCAAAACCGAATCTCTGTCAAGAATTTCCCCAAGCATCCGAGGCAATTAATCTGACAGCTTCTCTAGAAATTGCCCGTTTATGTAGTCAATATCAAATACCGCTAGTTTTTACCTCTACCGATTTAGTTTTTGATGGTAAAAATGCCCCCTATTCCGAACATGATCCCGTTTCTCCCGTCAGTGTCTATGGTGAGCAAAAAGTAGCGGCGGAAAAGGGTATTTTAGCAATATATCCTCGGGCAGCTATTTGTCGAATGCCTTTGATGTTTGGTTCCCCTTCTCCCACCGCTAATAGTTTTCTGCAACCCTTTTTAAAAACCCTCCAAGAGGGAAAAGAATTATCTCTATTTACCGATGAATATCGTACGGCTGTTGGGGTTAATAGTGCGGTGAATGGTTTACTTTTGGCATTAGAAAAAGTGCAAGGGATTATTCATCTGGGGGGTAAAGAAAGAGTTTCTCGTTATCAATTTGGTTTACTAATGGCGGCAGTTTTTAACATTCCTGGAGAACAAATAAAACCCTGTTTACAGTGCGATGTTCCCATGAGTGCGCCGCGTCCGCAGGATGTTTCTCTTGATAGTTCTCTTGCTTTTTCTTTAGGGTATCAACCATTAAGTATTAAAACCGAATTAGAGGCAATTAGAGATGAAATTATCTGAACAAAAGCGGACTATATTAATTATCTTGCTCCTTTTTTTTACCGCTATTCTCATGGCCAATTATTTTGAGGTAGGGATGACGGGAGTGTTGGCTTTTTTCGTTGCCTATCTTTCTAAAGGATTGCGAAAAGTTAAGTAAAAAATTAATTGTTTCAATCAACAATCTCGAATTCTATTGACTGCTCTTGGGCAAAATTATAGGTAAAATGATCGACAATATTAGTATCGCTCAATTCGAGATTATAAAAATTGATCACTGGTTGATCAAAAAGTGGGCCAGCGTGCCAAGTTCCCACCTCTAATTTAATAAAACAGTCCCCGGGGATGCGAAAAACCTTTAATTTTTCTAAATCCGGTTGAGGATGAGGACTAGGGGGGGCCACTCCTAAAAACCACTCTTGTCCCCCCAAAGAACCAAGACATTGGGTACATTGACTATGACGAGTAATTCGCTTAAATTTACGTCCGCGAGTCTGTAAACGCATAATATAAAAGCGTGGCACACCGTTTTTTAAATGCAGTTGTGCATCGCTTTCATCAAACGGTTTTCCATCATGACTAGGGATTATTAATTGACCGTAGGGACGGAAACTCTCGGCGGTAATTAGTTGCGCTGACAGGGGACGAACGGTAATCGAGTTACTCATAAAAATTACTGCTGACTAACAGTTATAGCTGTACCATCTCGGAGAGAAAGAATATTATTAATAGCAATTCTTTCCCCGGCATTTACTCCAGAAATAACCTGATAAGCTTGCCCTTGAATTGTGCCGACTTGAATTGGTTTTTGTCTGACCACTAAACGCTCCTTGGCATTTTCTTGACCTTCTTTAGCCTTTTCTTTTTCGGCCACAAAAACAAAATTTTGCGCTCCGATGCTAGTCACTGCCGTGGTGGGAACTAATACCCCCGGTTTTTGATCCCAAATTAACCGCGTCCGCACATATTGGTTATTGCGAAGACTGCCATCATTAGTAAAGGCAAATTTCACTAAAACCGATTGGGTAGCTTGGGAAACGGTGGGGGAAATAAAAGTTACTTGACCGCGAACGCCCGGGCTGCCATCGGGATTAATAATTTCCACGGGCAAACCGACGCGCAGACGCGGTTGTAATTCCACGGGAATCTGCACATTTAGTTCCAAAGTTTTATTATTAGTCAACGAGGTTAATTCTTCACCCAGGGAGATAATATCGCCGACTTTTCTTTGATTAAAATCGCCGACAAAACCATCAATCGGGGCGGTAATGGTGTTAAAAACTAAATTCTGGCGCGTCGCCCCTAATTGCCCCTCGGCACTGGCTACCGCCGCTTGACGACTGTTCACTGTTGCCGCTGCCGCCGCCACCTGTTGCCGTGAGGCTAATTCGTTTTGAATGGCGATATTTAATGCTTCTTGGTTTGCCTGTAGGGTAGCTCTAGCCGCCGTCACCTGTTGACGGGCCGCATCACGATTTTGAGACCGGGCTTCTACTTCTGCCTTGGCGGCCTGAATGTCGCGGCGGCGATCATCTAAGTCCTGTTGGGGCTGTGCGCCTTGTTTGACCAGAAATTCGGCTCTTTTTAGGTTTTTTTCCGCTAAATCTAAATTAGCTCTCGCTCTCTGTAAATCAGCTTCGGCGGCGCTCAAGGTGGCGATCTGACTTTTAACATTAGCTTCCGCATTGGCCACATTTGCCCGATTCTGGGCAATTTGGGCTTTATTTGCCCTCGCTTGCGCTTGTCTTTGCCTTAAATCCGCCTCAGACCCATTGAGGTTCGCTTTGGCCGAATTTACCTGGCCGATGCCGGCGTTTACCTGTTGCTGTTGTTGTTCGGGATCCAATTCGGCGATTTTTTGTCCCTGAGTTACCTGATCGCCAGATTTAACGAAAATAGTCCGAATCCGACCGGTAATCTGAGGGGAGACGCTAACACGCTCTTGGGCGATCAAAGTACCCACAAATTCGCTACTTTGCACTAATTTGTCGGTGCCGAGGGTTTGCAGTTTGACGGGAACAGCCGCCGGTCCAGTGGCTTGGGGGGTTTGGGGGGCGCAACCGGTGATAATTAGGGAAACGGCGATCGACGAACCGATCGCTCTCGATACGTTAACGGATCGTTTAATCATTGTTAAATTTAGGGAGTTTTGGCAGAAAAAGTGCTAGTAAATCGGAAAAAAAGGGAAGATGAGGAGAGAAGCTTTTCCTTAAATTTTACTCTACAGAATTGATCAGCGTGATTATTAAACCTCTGGCATAATTAATTTTTGAGGGTTCAAAAACGGCAAAAATAAGGATTAAATTGCCTAAAATCCGTAAATAGACTATTTAATTGATTATTGTTCATTCTTAATTCTCCTGACGACCGACTCCTGACCCTAACAACAATTTTTGATTTTTACAAGAGGTCTATTGACGAGAAGCGTAGGAAGGGGGAACAGAGGTATTAACGGAATGGGGCGGATCGTAGAGAAGATCGGGACGGGTTCGCCAGATATAACCGACAGCGAAAACGGTAATCACCGCTTCCCCGATGCCGATGAGGATATGCCAAGATAACATGGCAAAAAGGGCGACTAAAGGCGGTACAGTCCCCGATAAAGCCAATTGCAGCGCGCAAACCAACGCTGCCACCACCACACTTGTCCAAGCGGCCAGGGCAACAGCGATCGCCATACCGCGCCAACTGGAAAAACCGAGGGCTTTCCTAATCCCTAGATAGAGATAATAACCGCCAAACGTCCCGATCAAACCCATATTGACGATATTCGCCCCTAAAACCGTTAAACCGCCATCTTGAAAAAATAAAGCTTGAACGATAAAAACCACCGCCATCACCAAAGAACCCGCCCAGGGACCGAGTAAAACCCCCGCAAGAGTCCCCCCTAATAAATGTCCGGAGGTTCCCCCCGGAATGGGAAAATTAATCATCTGGGCGGCAAAAATAAAGGCGGCACAAACTCCCATCAAAGGTACAGCCCGTTCAGCGTAGTGACCGCGCACTTTTTTGAGAGAAAAGCCAATCAGGACGACGGCAATTATCCAAGTAAATAGACTCACCGGTGGACTCAAAAAGCCGTCAGGAATATGGAGGGCGAGATAAGGGGTAAGGAGAGGGTGAAACAAACCAACTCCCAGAAAATTAACAGACATTAAAACTCAGTCTCCTTGGCAATTTGGGTTAAAGATTTGAATAGAATTGTTTCGCTGGGACGGAAAAGTCCTATCTTCTAGTAGATAACTAACCGCTTCATTCTACAATGCTCTCTCTGGGGATTTAAACCCTTTAGCTTCTTAAGAATTTCTGTTATTTTGCCAGCCGTCAGGGTTTAGCTATCAGCCAAAATCTGATTATTCTCCGGCGTCAAATTCTTTAAATTATTATTAACTTTCGAGTTTTTTTCAGTTTTTATGCTAGGCCTTAACCAGTTATCAGTTATCAGTTATCGGTTAGAAGGGGCTAGTGACCACTAACCACTGAGTTTTGAGTAATATTATCGACAAAATCAGGTCTAAAACCTCGCCTTAAGGCGAAAAGTTTTTGGAGCGGGGCATAAATCCCCGTTACAAAAACGGACTCCTGCCCCCTGCCCCCTGCCTCCGTTAATCACCGATCACTGATTACTGTTCACTGATAACTGAAAGGTCTCCCCACATCTTTTATACCTCTCACTTCCTAAGATAAATAAAGATGAATCAGCTTAAAACTGTTGCTTTATTGGGTTTACTAGCCGGGTTACTTGTCGCTATTGGCTACGCGATCGGTGGTCAGGGTGGTGCTTTAATTGGTTTAGTAATCGCCGCCATTACTAATATCGGTTCTTGGTACTTCTCCGATCGCATTGCTCTGGCCGCTTACCAAGCCCAACCAGTCAGCCGCCAACAAGCCCCCGAACTCTACCAAATGGTAGAAAACCTCTCTCGTCAAGCCAATATTCCCACGCCGCAACTCTATATCGTCCCTACCCCCGCCGCTAATGCTTTCGCCACTGGCAGAGATCCCGAACACGCCGCCGTCGCCGTTACCGAGGGGATTTTAAATCTGCTGCCCGCCGACGAATTAGAAGCAGTTATCGCCCACGAATTAACTCATGTCCGTAACCGGGATACCTTAACCCAAGCTGTTGCGGCTACCGTTGCCGGGGCGATTTCCTACCTGGCCAGAATGCTGAGTTATGGTTTCCTGTTTACTGGCAATTCTCGCCATCGTCAAGGGGGCAATCTCATCGGTTTACTACTTACCATCTTTCTCGCCCCCCTTGCCGCCACTGTGATTCAGATGGCTATCTCTCGTACCAGAGAATTTGAGGCCGATGCTGGTTCCGCCCGCTTGACCGAGAATCCCGAAGCTTTAGCCCGGGCTTTAACCCGTTTAGAATTGATCGGTCGTCAAATGCCCTTAAATGCTAATCCTGCCTTTGAACCGCTGTTAATTAGCAGTCCTTTTTCGGGGCAGTTTCTGGCTAATTTATTCGCTACTCACCCATCCACCGAGGCAAGAATCGAAAATCTCCGTCGCATTCAACAGGAATTATTAACCTGATCCCGTTCTTAATTTTTAGAGGTTATCTAGTGGTAAGCTATCAGAGATAACCCCCTCTTTTTCGCTTTTTCTAGCTTGGTATGAAACCGTGATCAACTCTGAAGAAAAAAGACCGACTTGGGACGAATATTTTTTAATGATCGCTAAATTAGCCGCCACCAGATCCACCTGTTTAGCTTTTCCCGTCGGTGCGGTAATTGTCAAAGATCGGCAGGTTTTAGCCACGGGGTACAATGGTTCCCCATCAGGAACGGTTCATTGTACTGCCCAGGGTTTTTGTTATCCCGGTTTGGGAACCTGTCGAGAATCCGGAGAAATTCCCTCTCGGGCAATTCATGCCGAAGCTAATGCGATCGCTCAAGCGGCCAAACACGGTATTTCTACCCAAGGGGCTAGTATTTACGTTACTTTAGAACCCTGTATTTCCTGCTTAAAACTAATTATTTCTTCGGGAATTAAAGAAGTTTTTTACGAAGCGGATTTTAATAGTGGGACAAAAGCAATGTTAAGGGATTCTTTTCTGGAAACGGGGATTATTAAATATAAAAAGATTTATTTATCAGAAGAAATGGCTAGTCATGCGGCCTTATTTTTATTAAATCCCATTTTGATCGATCTCAGGTAGTTATCCTCAGGAGGCTAATTACTAGGAAAACTCTCTATTTCTATGGTAAATAAAGTTAGTTTACTTGGGATAAAATAGCGAAAAATTTTTTATGGGCGGGTTTCCAGAAAAGGTTCGATATCGATGGGGAACCAATCCCCGTCTAATACCTGTTCAAGAGTGAATATAGACTCTAGGGGAATCGCATTTTTATCGACTATACGCGCATTAATCAGGGATTTTCTGGCGGTTACATAGGCTTTGTCCCAAGAATCGCGGGCATGGTTGACGAGGGTGGCACTATCTATTTTTTGTTCTAATTGCGCTCGGAAAGCCGCGATCTCCACTATCCAGTGACGGGCATTCCGTTCTTTTTCCGATTCCCAATAGGATAGTTTGAGTAAGTGTTCGATTAAAACGGTTAATAAACTCGTTATTGCCTGTCTCTCGCTTTTTCCCATGCACTCCACTTCCTCGATCAGGTTTTCCCAGTCCACCCGGTCAAACTCTTTTCGCTTTAACAGTTCGGCGGTTTTTTCCGTCCAGAGAACAAAATCTTCCTCGTAGAGAGCGGTCATCATAGATTTATCTTCCCGACTGGGAGCGCGGGGTAATGGCTCGATTATAACCCTCGATCGCTATCGTTCGATCGGCTTCTAGTCTGGGTAATTTTTGCCAAGTTAGAGAATTCTACCATAGCACAAGTTGTTCTTTTTGTCAAAAAAAACTTTTACTTTTTAACAAAAGTACACAAACCTTTTGATCAACGTTATTGGCGATGTTATTTTGGGACTACAGGGGAAAGTTAACCTCACTGCTAGAATTATAATTTTCAGACAAATAACCTCAGAGTATAAATTATGACCTTTACACCAGCTATTGATCCGGATATTGAATACCCCGATAGTGACGGTAAACCCATGGCCGATAATACCGAACAATACGAATGGATCGTGAAAATTAAAGAAAATCTTGAGATTCTCTTTGCTAATTCTCCTAAC
>NZ_JASJFE010000853.1:0-4111 GCF_030067735.1 Microcystis sp. M53598_WE2
AAATCCGTTGAGTATAGGCTACTTATGAGGACAGGCAAAAGGCAATAGGCAAGAGGCAAAAGGGGAAATAAATAATCAGTCTTTAATAACCAGATTTAGTATTAGAATAAGTTTATCTTTGAAATTTTAGCGTAAATGTTTGTCCTAGAGTTTAAAGTTGAGGCTAAATTAAAACAATAGCGGTGAGTGTCAACGGAGCATCGGTTTCTGAGAATTGTCTATATGTTGGGCATTCATCCCATCGCTAAAAGGGAGGGACTTCTAGCGAGGGAATTATGCTGACACTAAGTTAAATTCTTTTTCCCAAACTAACGCCCGCTAAACCAAAGGCTAACAGAGCAAGCAAGGAAGAAGGTTCGGGGATTTTGGTTCCTGCAAACTGAATCTCTGAGAAGCCAATGCGATTGCTCGTGCTGGGGGTATTGAACCCCCCAAAGTTACTCAGATTAGTAAATCTAACATGAGTCGCAGCGACTGAGGTAAAACTGAACTGCTGTGGGGGCTGAGGCAAAGATGCAGTACCAACAAGTCCTTGTGCAAAGGAAGTCGGAGCGCCAATCAGGTTACTCCAAGTTGTTCCACCGTTGTTGGAGTATTCAATCGTCACATTTTTAATTCCCTGATTGGCAAGCTCCTGAGTCATATTGCCAAGGTTCCAGAAAGTAAACCCAGATAGATTATAGCCACCATTGAGATTAAAAGTGATAGTACCTAAGGGAATTGTGGTGCCCTGCGTGTTAGTTAAAATAGCTGACCGCCAAGAATTACTATTCTGCGACGGCACATGATCTCCCGTAAGACTCGGAGTGTTACTTGGCAGCCCATTGCCGTTGACGGTATCGTTTATATTCCATTGTGTTTGTATGCTATCTAAGTCGGCAGTGACTCCAGGAATTAGAGTAGCGGCTTGGGAGTTTTGTGCCACACCCAACATTAAGCCGAAAGTGGCAGTGGACAAAACAAGGGTTTTGATAGTGAGTTTCACGGGAAAATCTCCTTAAAAGGCTAGGTACAGTCAAAAGGATACAACGTATCCTCCTATATCATATTTGTTTTTTTGACAATGTCCACCACTTTTGATGTAGATTTTTTTACTATTCTATGGTACGGGAATCGGGGGACACGGGGAAAACGCCCATCTGGTGGCGCAGTTAGGAAAGTCAGAAGCCAGAAATCGGGTGGGGAAGAAATTCTGTCTTCTGCCTTGATGACGGGCAATCTGCCTACTGATGAGATTCTAGCCTCGTGGTTTTGCTATTGTCCCCATCCGAGAATAAATCATCGCTAAATAGATCATCAAGGGGCAGTTCTTCGTCAGAAGGTAAGGATTCTAGATTAGCCATTTCTTCATTATCCAACATACTGAAGAAATCTAGTTCTTCTTGGTCACTCGCAACAGAAGCAACATTTTGGCGGTTAGATGCAACTGTCGGGGTTTCTTCCGCAAAATAATCGAATAATTCGGGGTTATTGCTGTCATCGGTATCAGCAAATAAGTCATCGAGAAAATTTGGGTTATCAGCGAATTTTTCGGCATCGGTGGCTAATAAATCAGAGAAACTGGTGTCACTGCTAACGGTTTCTTGAATCTGACCGTAATTAGCCGATAATTCTTCTAGGCTACCGATAGTTCTCGTTTCTTCCTCTAATGTTAAACTGTTGAGAAATTCTATCTCAGCAGCGGACATCTCCCAGTCAGAGATTGCTGGTTCTGCCATGACGGGAAAATCTTCGCTCCCAGTCATTTCTGGAGAAACTAAGGTTTCTTCTGGGCTGTTTAAACCGTCAAATGTCTCCTCGAAAACGGAGGTTTCTAGGGGCATTTCGGGGGCAAATTCTGGTGGCAATCCTAGGTTTTCTTCGGTGATAAAACCATCAAAAGGATTCATCTCACTGCTGAATTCTGATTCGGAAACCGGCGTTTCTAGGGGCGTTTCAGGGGCAAATTCTGGTGGCAATCCCAGGTTTTCTTCGGTGATAAAACTATCAAAAGGATTTATTTCTTCGGCACTGGGGCTATCGGGGAAATCATCCCAGGGTTCGACGATTTCAGTGGTTCGATCATCCACTACTGCTTGGCGGGCATTTTCTAGTCCTAACAGTTGGCTTTGATAACTCTGTTCTAGTTGTTGAATTTGCCACTGATAGCCCTTTTCTAATTCTAGAATCTGCGCCTGTTGACTTTGACGCAGGGCTTCCATTTCCCCTTGCTTCCCGTCTATAATCTCTTGTATTTGACTTTGGTAGCTTTGGCGCAATTCCTCGATTTTAGCCTCGTATTCCTGTTCAAGTTGCTGAATTTGGGTTTTATCGGCGACTTCCACTGCTTGAGCGGGAGTTGCGCTGGCTATCTCTTGCAAACGTCCTTGGCTATCTTCTAACTCTTTTTGCAATTTAGCCACTTCTTCTCTATAGGTGGCTTCGATATTGCGAATCCGTTCTTCGGAGAGAGCGAGTGGTTTTAACTGTCCTTTGCTGTCTTTTAACTCCTCTTCGGCTTTACCTAAATCCGCCCGAATTTTCGCATATTTTTGCCGTTCTTCCCTGATTTTTCCCTCTTGCAGGGCATATAAAGCCCCACCCCCGATCGCACCTCCACCGACAAAACCGATTAAAATATCGAAGATACTCATTATGGGATTCCTCCTCTAGGAAAATTTACTTTATAATATGCCCAATCTCAGAGGATAATTCACAAGGGGCAAATGTGGTCAGTGTTTTCCGCCGCTCTCTATGCCGATTGCTTTTGATTGTGGCAGCAATTATCAGAAAAAGAAAGCAAATATTCAGTTTTTTATCGGCAAATGTTCACCCTTAGGGCAGTTATCTCGATGGTGAGGTACAAAGTCTCTGGTTTTAGGGCGGGGTTAGTGACACCTCGTCTTTGTGAGAAACGCTTTCATCGGTGTTCGCCAAGACATTTCACTGAAGCTGTATTTCCCGATAAGCTTGATAAACGCCGCGCACGTTGTACCAATTGAGAAAAATGCGGGCAATTTCTAGGGCTAATTGCGGTTTACCTCGATCGATCAACCATTGTAACAGAGGGGAGAGGCTGCGTTCATTCAGGGTTCCCCCTAGGGAAAGTAAACCCCACAACAGTCGATGAATCCAAGTCATTTGAATCATCATCCGCACTTCCCAGGTGGGATGTTTTTGATAAAAAAGCACTCCCATTCGTCCTCGTTGAATTTCCTTATCGATGAGATTGGGAATTTGAGCGAGATTAAAGGGGGGATGCCAATGATAACCGACGGCTTCAGGACATTTGATTAATTTTAGTCCTAATTGCTTCAATCTCACCCCTAATTCCAAATCTTCCCAACCGTAGAGTTGAAACTGGGTATCAAATAATCCCGCCGCTAATAACCATTTTTTAGCGATCGCCACGTTGCCCGTGGCAAAATAGGCGGCGGAGAAATCGGTGATTTTATAGGGTTCACTGGTGGGATGCTCGAAGTTACAGGTATTAATGACACTGCCGTAGGTAAATAAGCGATCGCTGCTGAGACTTGCTGCCCCGGCGGTTAAAGCGTCGGCGTGGGCTTGCAAAAAATTTTCTGTCACTACCAGATCGCTATCGATAAAAATAATCGTATCACCACTAGCTTTTTCTACCCCCAGATTCCTAGCGAGCGCCGGTCCGCCGTGATCCTGTTGCCACAGTTGCAGATGGGGTAAATTGCCTTTGTGACTTTCTAGCCAAGCGATCGTCGCATCGGTAGAGCCATCATCGACAAGGACTATTTCGTAGTTTTCCACCTTATTATCGGTTAAACGCTGATTTTCTAGGGCTAGTAAACATTTTTTTAAAATTGCTTGGCGATTGTAGGTAGGGATGACAACACTGATCAGCACGGGCATTCGGGGGTCAAGATTACCGTTTTAGCTTACCAAATAACCTCGGTTCCTTGATTAGACCTCCTGCAAAAACCAACAATCTTCGTTCAGGATTCAGGAGACAGGATTGAGGAGACAGGATTGAGGAGACTATTTTTATTTATTCTCCCCACACCCTACACCCCACACCCTACACCCCACACCCCACACCCTACACCCTACACCCTACACCCCACACCCCACACCCCACACCCCACACCCCACACCCCAC
>NZ_JASJFE010000957.1:0-2428 GCF_030067735.1 Microcystis sp. M53598_WE2
GAAATGGGGCGAAAGTCTGTGGACTCTGTGTAAGACAGTACATGGTTTTTTAACTGTGGTATGCGACGGTGGTGGAAGCAGAAACTTAAATCGTGAGGTTTAGGAATCGCCGCACTTTTAGGGCGGCGAGGATGTCAAGAAGGATCGACGGTATTAGTGACTCTAAGCGGTTTAAGATTGTTCAAATAGGGATAAAAATACAGAGAACTATGGGCGAAATCCAGGCAATCCGAGGCACAAAAGATATTTTACCGGCGGAGATCGGTTACTGGCAGTGGTTAGAGGAAACTGCCAGCAGAATTTTAGGGACTGCGCTGTATCAAGAGATACGAACTCCCATTTTTGAACAGACGCAACTTTTTGAACGGGGTATCGGGGAAGCGACGGACGTGGTGGGTAAAGAAATGTACACTTTCCTCGATCGCGGTCAACGTTCCCTGACTTTGCGACCGGAGGGAACGGCTGGGGTCGTTCGCGCCTATATTGAACACAAATTACAGGCCGCCGGAGGAGTACAAAGACTCTGGTATAAGGGGCCGATGTTTCGTTATGAACGTCCGCAAGCGGGTAGGCAGCGACAGTTTCATCAAATCGGGGTCGAATTGTTGGGAAGTGATGATCCTAGGGCGGATGTGGAAGTAATTACCCTTGCCAGCGAGATATTAAAAGCTGTGGGGCTAGAAAACCTAAAATTAGATATTAATTCCCTTGGAAATGCCCAAGATAGGCAAAATTATCGTCAGGCCTTGCTAGATTATTTGACTCCCTACAAAGCTGATTTAGACGCGGATTCTCAACAGAGATTAGAAAAAAATCCCCTGCGAATTTTGGATAGTAAGGACGAAAAAAACAAGATTATCTGTAAGAATGCCCCCAGTATTCTTGAACATCTCAGTAGTGATTCTCAAAAGCATTTTGAACGGGTGCAATCTTTACTAACTGATTTGGGAGTTATCTATAATCTTAATCCCTGTTTAGTGCGAGGATTGGACTATTACACCCATACGGCCTTTGAAATTCAGTCCGATGATTTAGGCGCTCAAGCTACGGTTTGCGGTGGTGGTCGTTATGATGGTTTAATAGCTCAATTAGGCGGTCCAGACACACCAGCAGTGGGTTGGGCGATCGGTTTAGAACGTCTGATTATATTATTACAACAAAAGCAATCTTTATCTTTTTTGGTTCCCGATTTTTATCTCGTCTCCAAAGGAGAAAAAGCTGAGGCCCGTAGTGCGGTATTAGCGCAGCAATTACGCGGATTGGGGTTTAGCGTCGAGTTAGACTTAAGCGGCAGCGCTTTCGGGAAACAATTTAAACGGGCCGATCGAGCTAAGGCCGTGGGCTGTATAATTTTGGGGGATGCTGAGGCTGAAAATGGCACGGTACAACTGAAATGGATGGCCACCCAAGAACAAATTAGTCTAACCCAAGCGGATTTATTGACACAAGCAAGGGAATTAAAAGCGCAAATCTCTCGGCACAAATCCTAAGTTTTAGCGTCATGGCCAAACATTAGGCTCTCTTATTCTTTGTGTCCTTTGTGTCTTTGTGGTTCGTTCCACTCGCTCGCTGGCGGGACTGTATCTTAGAATACATTTTCCCCACCAAACCTAAGAGGCCAAACATTAGGCCTAGGCTAAGATTATGGAATTTATACTGCAAAAACAAGGGGAGAATCACGGACGCACAATTTCTACTAATTCCCTAGAAATTGTCTCGGGAAACTATCGTCTCTTGGCCCGTCTGGATTCTCCTTTTGCCCATATTGAAGTGCGTATCGATTACGAATCTCCTGACAGTAGTGAAAGATATACTCATTATTATCGATCGGATGCCGGGGGTTGGCTGGAAATTTTTTCCTATCGAGATTTGGGAATAGGTAGCTGGAAAATTCGCTGTTATGGGGATATTCTGGCAGAATTGGGGGGGCAAGGTTGGCAAGAAATGTTAACTTTAATTGTTACTCCTGTTAAGATCAATTATCTGGCTCAATTAGAACAGTTGATTAAAACCGAAATTGAACCTTTATTAGCACGAGAATCCTCTCCAGAGATGGTAAAATTAGAACTGGCCGATTTAACCAATAATTCCGCCTTTGTTTTTGATTTATGCCTACCAGAGGAAACAATGACCGCTAGAGAAGGGGTAACTCTAGAACTGCCGGAACCTGCTAATATGAAAAAGAGCCTTCAAAGTTTATCTAATCGCAATTCTGCACCCCTACCCCCGAAAATATCCGGTTCTAATTCTCGCCGAAAATCCCCGCAACTGCCCCCAATTCCTAAAAATAAATAGGGTTTGCTGAATAAATGTGAAAACCTTGTTGGGTAAAACTTTTAGACCTTTTGCCCATCAAAAAGTGCCGACCCTTGGAGTGATTGGGGGGAAAATTCAGGTACTTTTTCCCTGAAAATTAGGTAGTTGACCA
>NZ_JASJFE010000372.1:0-6699 GCF_030067735.1 Microcystis sp. M53598_WE2
GTCTCTGTGGTTCCTTCCACTCCCTCGCCAGCAGGACTGTATCTTAGAATACATTTTACCCACCAAATCCAAGAGAGCCAAACCAGTTCATCTTAGGAAATAATTATCTATATGTCAAGCTTTTTAGGCACTAATTTGTAGACAACTGGCTCTCCGATGACTATTTTCTTATAGCAGTTGTCTTAATGGCAAGGTAGGAAATCTCTGGTTTTAGGGAACGCCGGAACAGCAGCTGGTAGTCTAGAGATAACTAATCTTTCTCTGTCATCCCTTGCACTTAATTAGATAACCACATCGTTGCTCACCTTGATTGATCCAGTGAGTCCGTTCGATCGTACAATCGGGAAGCAGCATCGCAAACATTTCTAATTCATGGCCACAGATACTGGGATAAGAACCAGCCACCTCAGCAATAGCGCAATGATGCTCGGCCAGGACATAACTATTTTCTGCTTCCAGTGCCACTAATTCTGCCATATAACCCTCCTCTTGGCGAATTTCCAGCAATTTTCTCATTCTTTCCCCTAAAGACCCCTTCCCGAGGCGCAATTGATATTCTGCCGCTTTGCGTTGCCACTGTTTTTTGAGAATTTCCCCCACCTGTTGCTCTCCCACCGTCTCCACGAGAGTATTGAGGAAAGAAACGGCGAAATTATCGTAATTATGGGGAAAACGGCCACGACCTTGACGACTGAGACGATAAATGTGCTGGGGCCGTCCTATCTTATTTTGTACGGCAAAATATTCTATCAGTCCTTCCTCCTCCAAATCCTTAAGATGGCGGCGCGTCGCTTGCGGACTAATACTTAACTCCTCAGCCAAGTCTTGGGCGGTAGATTGACCGTTTTTGAGCAAATATTGCAGAATATCGTCTTTCGTCGAGGCGGGTTGAGTCGTGGTCATGATACCAAAAACAGAGGCTTTAGCGTACAATTGCTGAGGGTCAAGGAGCGGCCAATTACCCCTACAGAGTAACCTGAATAACAGAGGTTTACCAGCATCCTCTGAAATTTTCCGTGACTTTGACAACAGCTTTGTTGTTAATCTATTATATAATCAATTTAAACAACTTTATTGTTGTTTAACTGCCGCCCCTGCCTACCGCGTAGAGAGAACACTAACCCCCATGAGTGCAACCACCGTTAAAAATCTCGTTAACCAACCCTACAAGTACGGTTTCATCACCGATATCGAATCGGAAACCATCCCCCGCGGTTTAAATGAGGAGATTATTCGCCTAATTTCAGCGAAAAAGAAGGAACCGGAATTCATGCTCGATTTTCGTCTCCGGGCCTACCATCAATGGCAAAAGATGACCGAACCCAGTTGGCCGCACGTTTCCTATCCTGCCATTGATTATCAAAATATTATCTACTACTCTGCACCCAAACAGAAAAAAGAAAAACTCAACAGTCTGGAAGAAGTTGACCCCACTTTAATCGAAACCTTTGAAAAATTAGGCATTCCCCTTTCGGAACAAAAACGCCTGTCTAACGTGGCCGTCGATGCTATCTTTGACAGCGTTTCTATCGCCACAACTTTTAAAGAAAAACTAGCAGAACAGGGGGTTATCTTCTGTTCTATTTCGGAAGCTTTACAGGAACATCCCGACTTAGTGCAGAAATATCTCGGCAGTGTAGTCCCCGTGGGTGATAATTATTTTGCCGCTCTTAATTCGGCCGTTTTTAGCGATGGTTCCTTTGTTTTTATACCCAAAGGTGTCGTCTGTCCGATGGAATTGTCCACCTATTTTCGGATTAATAACGGTGAGACGGGACAATTTGAAAGAACTTTAATTGTCGCTGAGGAAGGGGCATCGGTAAGTTATTTAGAAGGTTGCACTGCTCCGATGTACGATAGTAATCAACTTCATGCCGCCGTCGTGGAATTAGTCGCCCTCGATAATGCGGATATTAAATATTCGACGGTACAAAATTGGTACGCTGGCGATGCCAATGGGAAGGGAGGTATTTACAATTTCGTCACTAAACGGGGTCTGTGTAAAGGAGTTAATTCTAAGATTTCTTGGACGCAGGTGGAAACTGGTTCGGCAATTACTTGGAAGTATCCCAGTTGTGTCTTAGTCGGCGATAATTCCGTCGGGGAATTCTACTCAATTGCCCTAACTAATAACAAACAACAGGCCGATACAGGTACGAAAATGATTCACATTGGCCGCAACACCAAGAGTACGATTATTTCTAAGGGAATTTCTGCGGGTAACTCCCAAAATAGTTATCGCGGTTTAGTGAAAATGGGACCGAAAGCCAAGGGAGCAAGAAATTACTCCCAGTGTGATTCTATGCTGATTGGAGATAATGCTGAAGCTAACACCTTTCCCTATATTCAGGTGGATAACAACAGTGCTAAAGTAGAACACGAAGCTTCTACTTCTAAAATCGGTGAAGACCAATTATTCTACTTCGCACAACGGGGTATTTCCGAAGAAGATGCTGTCTCTATGTTAGTCAGTGGTTTCTGTAAGGATGTCCTCAGTAAATTACCGATGGAATTCGCCGCTGAAGCTGATAAACTCCTCAGTCTCAAGCTAGAAGGAACCGTCGGATAATCAGTAAAGTAGTAAAGTAGGGTGGGTTAGGCGATAGCCGTAACCCACCAAAAGCTAAGTTAGGCGATAGCCGTAACCCACCAAAAGCTAAGTTAGGCGATAGCCGTAACCCACCAAAAGCTAAGACAATTTATCCATCAATTGATGATTCGCCGTCAACCTCAAAAACTAATATTTTTGTTCTAGAAAAACATCTCATGAGTGAAGTAATTTTATCGGTAAACAATCTGACCGCTAGTATTGATGGAAACCAGATTCTTAAAGGAGTTAACCTCGAAATTAAAGCAGGGGAAACCCACGCAATTATGGGGCGCAATGGCTCAGGAAAAAGCACCTTTTCCAAAGTAATCGCTGGACATCCCGATTATGAAGTAACTGGGGGAGAAATAATTTATAAAGGTGAAAATCTTTTAGACAAAGAACCCGATGAACGAGCGCTTATGGGTATCTTTCTCGCTTTCCAATATCCCCTAGAAATCCCCGGCGTTAGTAACCTCGATTTTCTTCGCGTTGCCTATAATGCCCGACAAAAATATTTAGGCTCGGAAGAATTAGATAGTTTTGACTTTGAGGAATTAGTCGAGAAAAAACTAGAAGTTGTTCAGATGAATCCTAGCTTTCTTGGCAGAAGTTTAAACGAAGGTTTCTCCGGTGGCGAGAAAAAACGTAATGAAATCCTCCAAATGGCCTTATTAGAACCTACTTTAGGAATTCTCGATGAAATTGACTCCGGTTTAGACATCGATGCTTTGCGAATTGTTGCCCAGGGAGTCAATCACTTAGCTACCCCCGATAACGCTTTTTTACTTATCACTCACTATCAGCGTCTGCTCAACTACATTGAACCCGATGTTATTCATGTTATGTACGATGGGCGCATTGTCACCAGTGGCGGTAAAGAATTAGCCCTCGAATTAGAAAGAACTGGCTACGATTTCCTCGATGAACAATTATTAGCCGTTAAGTAATCTAGCTATCAGTTATCAGTAGTCTGGGGAGTCAGGAGTCAGGAGGCAGGAGTCAGGAGATTATTTTTACTTATTCTCCCCACACCCCACACCCTACACCCCACACCCTACACCCCACACCCTACACCCTACACCCCACACCCTACACCCTACACCCCACACCCTACACCCCACACCCCACACCCTACACCCCACACCCTCCTACCAATGACAGCCATAATCACGAAACCTGAACAATCAGGAGAATTATTGTTAAAATTGTCGCGAGAAACGGTTCCCACTGTCGATAACAGTAAAATTCTCGAATTAAGAGAATCGGGAGCCAGTAAAGCTCACGAATTAGCCATCCCTGGCAGAAAAGACGAAGAATGGCAATTCACCGATTTAAGTCAACTCTGGGCGATCGATTTTCGCGCTCCCCAAACCGTTACAATCGATAAAAATGCCCTCGCTACCTTTTTGCTGCCCGAAGCCAAAAACAGCCGTATAGTCTTCGTTAACGGCATTTATCAGCCTGAATTGTCCGATATCTCCGCTTTACCCCCTGGTGTCAGCGTCAGCAATCTTGCCAATGCACAAAAAGATGTTCTTGTCAACTATCTAGGGAAAGAAAAAACCCCCGAATTTTTTACCGCACTCAACCAAGCTGGACTAAGCGATGGGGCAGTAATTCACGTCACCGCTAACACCGTCGTCACAACTCCCATACATCTCCTATTTATCACCGTTGTGGAGGAAATTCCCCGCTTTTATCAGCCCCATAGCCTAATCGTGGCGGAAACGGGAGCCAGTGTCAATATTATCGAGAATTACGGGGCTTTAGCCGAACATTGCTCCGATTTACCTGTAAATTACTCTTATTTCACCAACGCTGTCACGGAAATTTACCTCGAAGCCAACGCCGAGGTCATCCATACCAGAGTACAACGGGAATCGGGAGATGGTTTTCACATCGGACGCACGATAATTGAACAAGGGCGCGATAGCCGTTACACTCTCAACGAGATAAATCTAGGAGCTAAACTCTGCCGTCATAACCTCGATATCCTGCAAAAAGGAGAACAAACCGAGACAAATCTGCACGGATTAGCCATGATTACCGGACAACAAACCGCCGATACCCACAGCGCCATCTATCTCAACCATCCCCACGGCATCGCCAACCAACTGCATAAATGTATCGTTGATGGTAGCGCTCACGCCATCTTTAATGGTAAAGTGTTTGTTCCCAAACCCGCCCAATTAACCAACGCCTCCCAGTTAAATCGGAATTTGTTAATTTCTAACAAGGCACGAGTCAACACCAAACCCGAATTACAAATTACCGCCGATAACGTCAAATGTTCCCACGGGGCAACCGTTAGCCAACTGGAAGCCGATGATTTATTCTATCTGCAAAGCCGGGGCTTAAGCACCGACACCGCCCGCAGTTTGTTAATTGATGCTTTCTCGGCCGAGATTTTAGCTAAAATTCCTCTAGAATCCCTCCGCCAAAGATTGGGGCAATGCGTCGCCTGTCGCAGTGTGGAATAACTCTACCGGGGTGGGTGTCAACCTGCCCAAAGTACCCCTCTGACTCCTGACTAAAATGACAATTATCCAAGAAAAAACCCTCGCCCAAAAAGTCCGCGCCGATTTCCCTATCCTCCATCAAACCGTACACGATAAACCCCTTATCTATCTCGATAGTGCCGCCACTTCCCAAAAACCCATTCAAGTATTAGAAACCCTGCGAAACTATTACGAAAAAGATAACGCTAATGTGCATCGGGGGGCGCATACTTTAAGTGTCCGGGCAACGGAAGCCTACGAAGGAGCCAGAGATAAGGTGGCTAGGTTTATTAATGCCGCTTCTCGTCAGGAAATTGTCTATACTCGCAACGCCACGGAAGCGATTAATTTAGTCGCCTACAGTTGGGCGTTAAATACCCTGAAAGCAGGGGATGAAATTATTCTCTCGGTCATGGAACACCACAGTAATTTAATCCCCTGGCAAATTGTCTGCCAAAAGACGGGGGCAGTGATTAAATATGTGCCATTAACCAGCGAAGAAAGCTTTGATTTAGAACAATATAAATCTTTGTTATCTGACAAAACTAAATTAGTTGCTGTCCTTCATGTTTCTAATACATTAGGCTGTATTAATCCCGTTGCCGAAATAGTCAGCCTTGCCCATCAAGTCGGTGCGAAAGTATTAATTGATGCCTGTCAAAGTGTCCCCCATTTAGCCATTGATGTGCAGGCCATAGATTGTGATTGGTTGGTGGCTAGTGGTCATAAAATGTGCGCCCCCACCGGTATTGGATTTTTGTACGGCAAAGAGGCTATTTTAGAGGCAATGCCGCCCTTTTTTGGTGGTGGCGAAATGATTGCGGAAGTCTATTTAGACCATTTTACCTGTGCCGAACTGCCCCACAAATTTGAAGCTGGAACCCCCGCTATTGGCGAAGCGATTGCCCTCGGTGCTGCGGTAGAATATTTAAGGGGTTTAGGGATGGATAATATTCATGCCTACGAAGAAGAATTAACCGCCCATTTGTTCAAAAAATTAGGAGAAATTGAGGGTTTAAGAATTTACGGGCCGCCACCTAGTTTAACAGGCCAAGGTCGGGCTAGTTTAGCCGCCTTTAATGTGGAAGGGATTCATGCTAGTGATTTAGCCACTTTATTAGACCAGGAAGGAATCGCTATTCGCTCCGGTCATCACTGTACCCAACCTCTACACCGCTTTTTTGATGCTTCCGGCAGCGCGCGGGCAAGTCTATATTTTTATAATACCCGAGAAGAAATCGATCGCTTTATTGTCGCTTTACAGGAAACTATTGATTTCTTTGCCAATTGTTTTTCTTAGGGGTATCTCTGGCCCCTTTTCCTGTTCTTAAATAGTGAAGGAAGTTACTTATTATTATCAAGGAATTTGTCCCGAAACGGGCGAGTTATTGCGCTTGCCCCGCACTCTTTTGGCTGAAAAAATTGCCCAAGATTTGATGACAACTATCACCAATCCTGAAGGTAAAATGTATGGAATTTTGTTAGGAGAAAATGCTGCTGGCGAAATAGAAGTTTTAAAAGCTTTTTCTGGACAGGGAGAAGCTGCTGGCTGGGTTCCGTCCCTAGTGGGGAGAGAAAAAATTATTCGGGAGGAAGAGCGAGTTTTACAAC
>NZ_JASJFE010000663.1:0-2869 GCF_030067735.1 Microcystis sp. M53598_WE2
AGACTTGTCACACCCCCCAGCAAATTACCTGATCGATCAAATCTTGACTGATGCCAAAAAAATCAGAGAATTGAAACAAATGCTCAAAAAAGCTGGATTTATTGATTTTCCGGGAAAAGGCAGTCACAACCATTGGTTACACCCTCTATATGCAGGGAAAATCACTCTCTCGGGAAAAGACGGAGCGGATGCTAAACGTTACCAAGAACAAGAAGTCAAAAATGCCATTGAAGAGGTCAGGAGAAAAGAAGATGAAAAAACTTAAATATAGAATAGTGATTCAGTGGTCTGATGAAGACAATTGTTATCTAGTTGGCTTACCCGACTTTCCAGGTCAAAAATGGCGAACTCATGGTAATACTTATGCTGAATCAGTGAAAAATGCTGAAGAAGTCCTAGAATCTCTGATGGAACTTTATCAGAAATTAGGAGAATCTTTACCTGAGCCTGAAATAAATAAAAAGAGAGAAATTTTGCAAAAATAAACCTTGATAAGGGAATTGATGATCATCGCATTGGTAGCCAAAAAGTTTTAATTGTTCTGATTGGCAATAAATTGATGAACAATCTCAACTTTTAGATTTAATTCCCGCGCAATTTGTTCTTCGTTAAGTCCCAACCTAACCAGAAGAGGAATTGTTTCCAATTTCCCTTCAAGTTTACCTTCAAGTTTTCCTTCTTCTTTAGCTTCTTGATAAAACTTGGTTTGTTTCCATTCAGTGAGATTAAACATAGCTTCTAACTCCTGGCGACTTTTCTGAGGAAATTTGTAGATAATAATCTTCTCGATTAACTCGATAACATTTCGTTGAGTGTTAGGGTCAATAATCTGTTGGCGGGTTTGCTCAATCAAGGATTGAACCTGTTCGGGTGCTTTTTTCCCACTGATGAGGATAAACTGGAGGATACTTATCCCCAGAGAGGGAGGAGATTCAGCCTCGATTTCATCGAGATATATTCGTTGGATCCGCTCTAAGTTTAGCAAATTTTGGTAAGCGATGGGAAACCCAATGTCCAAGCGGCGCTTTCCCCACAGAATCACGGGACAGCAGGCGCGTTCCGGCTTATACTGCTTGAGATACAGGAAGATCTGAGTCATAAATCGCCAATAAAAATCCTCGTCTTTTTGAAATTGAACTTCGACAAAGTAAAGCGGATAATCCAGGTGGTCAGCATCGGGAATAAATACCCCATCAAGCCGGAAAGCCAATTCTTTGATTTCGATTGACTTGAATTGATAATTTTGCGCTAGATTCGGAGATTCCCCCAGCAGTTGAAAGAGAAGTTCGGGAAAGACTTGAAATAGGGTATAAAAGATTTTATCGGTTTTCATTACTCCTTCTTTGGTCGTCGAGTCAATAGTTTTTTTATGAATTTGTGTGAAGTTTTTGTTAAATTTAGATTACTCTAACTAGATTAATTTTTTATCCTTGCCATTCCCAATTGCAAAACCTCTAAAACCTTGGCTAAGTCACCAGCTAGTAAAGCATCTCTATCTAACCATAATCCAGGGAATATCTGAGAACAAATTATCCCTTCTGAGTTCGGTTCAAGTTTAATATATTCTTCATTTGTTAATCTAAACCAGTCAAATTCTCCATCGTCAACTCGCCAGACTAGATATTCTTGCACTTGGTTACGGCGATAAACCTTAAGTTTTTGATGTAAGTCAAGGGAGACGGTACTTGCTGCAATTTCAACGATTAACTCTGGCGCACCTTCGACATAACCATCCTCACTAATCGTTGATTGTCCACCATTTTTAATTCTTAATAGTGCATCGGGTTGAGGTTCATTGTCCGCATCAAGACGTACCGTACAATTATCGCCTAATTGCAGATTGGGAGTAAAGGCTTTATAGACACTTAGCCAACCTATAATATCAGCATGGGGTTCACCATGGTTCTTAATTCTGAGGGGAGAAGCCATAATATAAACAATTCCTTCAATGAGTTCTGCTTTTTTCAGATTTGGCATGGCATTATATCTATGCTCAAATTCACGACGAGTGAGCTTGTCCCCATTTTCTAGGCGTGGAATGGTTAATTGAGGAGAAATCGTTGTAGTTGCTATCATCTTGGTATTTCCTGTCGTCAAAAAATGGGTAATTCTAAAGTAAATCCAGGTAAAACGCTCTCCCCAGATAAGGTGGTTGGTAATGAGACGATTTCTACTTCCTGATTTTGGCGATAGATGGCTACCTGTTGACTAATGGGATCAATTAACCAACCCAATCTTAAGCCACTATCAAGATATTCCTGCATTTTTGCTTGTAGTTGACTTAAAGAATCAGTGCGTGATCTTAATTCTATCACAAAATCAGGACAAATTCTCGCAATTTTTTCTTGTTCTTCTAAGGGTAAAGCTTCCCAGCGTTCATTAGCAATCCAAGCGACATCAGGGGAACGTTTACCCCTCTTGGGTAAGGTAAATATAGTGGAATAACTAAAGACTTTACCGAGTTTTGTTTGACGATTTCAAATAACTAAATCGGCGTTCAAATCTGATTCTCGATTTCCACTAATAGCACCAATCGGGGGCATAATGATTAATTCTCCTTCGGCATTTTGTTCAATTCGCCAATCGTCGTTATTATGGCAAAGTTGATAAAATTGCTCATCGCTTAAATTGACGGATTTTAAGTTTAATGTAATGGGTCCTACGGTAATCATGGGGGTTAATTTGCCTAATTAAATACTTGAGAAACTTTTAACTTGAGTTGACTAAATATAGCGGATCTTACTAAGTCATCATTGCTAAGATTACCAACCTGTGTGTAAGTATCTACTCTTAATTATAAGACTAAAATGGTTTGAGTTTGAGGATCAACTATCCAGTATTCGGGAATCCCACAATCTTGATATTGAAT
>NZ_JASJFE010000745.1:0-2273 GCF_030067735.1 Microcystis sp. M53598_WE2
ATAGCTGCCGAAACTGTAGCGGGGAGATATAACAATTTTTATGAGTTCGGAGGGGGGAAAAATATCTGGTTAAAAGCGCAGAAATTACCGACGAATCCCTGGACGGTAGAAGTGGGAGGATTGGTAAAAAATCCCCAAACCTACGATATAGATACTATTAAAAAAACCTTTCCTCTCGAAGAAAGAATCTATCGTTTTCGTTGTGTGGAAGCTTGGTCAATGGTGTTACCTTGGCTGGGGTTTCCGATGAGTGCTTTAATCGCGGCAGTGGAACCAAAACCCGAAGCAAAATTCGTCCGTTTCACCTCCTTTTATAATCCCGAAATTACTAAGGGGCCAGGATTACATTTAGGAGCCTTACCCTGGCCCTATACAGAAGGTTTAAGAATTGAAGAAATGGCCAACGAATTAGCTTTCTTTGCTGTGGGAATTTTCGGGCATGATTTACCGAAACAACAGGGCGCACCCTTGCGAATGGTTATTCCTTGGAAATACGGTTTTAAAGGAGCAAAATCGATAGTAAAAATTGAATTTACCGCCAAACAACCCGCCACCTACTGGAACACAATTGACGCTCACGAATACGATTTTGAGGCTAATGTCAACCCCAGTAAACCCCATCCCCGTTGGTCGCAAGCAACGGAGAAATTTATCGGCAGTAGAAGTGATTTATCTTGGGAAATTATCGAAACTCTGCCCTATAATGGCTACGGTGAATATGTGGCTAGTTTGTATAGTTAAGTTTTATGATTATCCCCGTTTTATTTAGTTTAAGTGAGTATTTATGGAAAATAAAACTCTGTACGAACAAGACTTTTATCTCTGGATTAGAACCACTATTAATCAACTGCAAGCGAGACAGTTTGAGCGGGTAGATTTAGATAATTTACTGGAGGAGTTAGCAAGTATGGGAAGGAGTGAAAAACGCAAAATCGAAAATCTTTTGATTCAATTGCTGGTACATTTGCTGAAACTAACCTACTGGACAGGAGAAAAAGCTAGAAATGAGGGTCACTGGAAAGGGGAAATTAGAAACTTTCGCCGACAAATAATCAAAGAAGTTAAAGATAGCCCTAGTCTCAAACCCTATCTTTTGGAAATCTTTGAGGAATGCTATCAATTTGCCAGAAAAGATGCTAGTGATCGCTCTCAATTACCCCTCGATACTTTCCCCGCTATTCCCCTTGGTTCCCTTGAACAAATTCTCGATGAAGATTGGTTTCCCACTAATAACCATGAGTAATATATAGAGGTCAATTATGGACAATAAAACCCTGTACGAACAAGACTTTTATCTCTGGATTAGAACTACTATTAATCAACTGCAAGCGAGACAGTTTGAGCGGGTAGATTTAGAGAATTTACTGGAGGAATTAGCAAGTATGGGAAGGAGTGAAAAGCGCAAAATCGAAAATCTTTTGATTCAATTACTGGTACATTTGCTGAAACTAACTTACTGGACAGGAGAAAGAGCAAGAAATGAGGGTCACTGGAAAGGAGAAATTATCAACTTTCGCCGACAAATAATCGAAGAAATTAAAGATAGCCCTAGTTTAAAACCCTATATTCTGGAAATCTTTGAGGAATGCTATCAATTTGCTAGAAAAGAGGCTCAAGTTAGAACTCAATTACCCCTCGATACTTTCCCCGCTATTCCCATTGGTTCCCTTGAACAAATTCTCGATGAAGATTGGTTTCCCACTAATGACCACGAGTAATATATAGAGGTAAATTATGGATAATAAAACCCTGTACGAAGAAGACTTTTATCTCTGGATTAGAACTACTATTAATCAACTGCAAGCGAGACAGTTTGAGCGGGTAGATTTAGAGAATTTACTAGAGGAATTAGCAAGTATGGGAAGGAGTGAAAAGCGCACAATTAAAAGTCTGTTAACCCGATTATTAGAACATTTACTTAAGCTCAAATATTGGGCGGCAGAAAGAGAGAGAAACGAAGGTCACTGGAAGGGAGAGATTAGAACTTTTCGTCTCGATATATTAGATGAACTTAAAGATAGTCCTAGTCTGAAACCTTATCTTTTGGAAATTTTTGATGAATGTTATCTTTCAGCCCGAAAAAATGCCAGTGACCGCTCTCAATTACCCCTCGATACTTTCCCCGTTATTCCCATTGGTTCCCTTGAACAAATTCTCGATGAAGATTGGTTTCCTGCGGGCGATAATCTGGAAATATAGCCATCAGTTAGACTGCTCCATACTGCTGTAACAAAAAACAACTATCCCCCGATAGCGATCGCTAAAGGTCGAAT
>NZ_JASJFE010000557.1:0-3679 GCF_030067735.1 Microcystis sp. M53598_WE2
ATTGATGAGGATAAACCTTCTAAACCTTATTGTGTGATTAAACAATTTTTTCCTAGCGCTCAAGGCAGTAATGCTCTCAAGAAAGCGGCGGAATTATTTAAAGAAGAAGCGATTAGTTTAGATAATCTCGGTCAACACCCACAAATTCCCTCCCTCTATGCCTATTTTACCAGCAATGATGGGCGACAATATCTTGTTCAAGAATATATTGAGGGAGAAAATCTAGAACAAGAATTACAAAGCGAGGGAGTTTTCAATGAGGAAAAGATCAAACATCTTTTATTGGAAATTTTGCCAATTCTTGATTTTATCCATGCTAAAAGAGTCATTCATCGGGATATTAAACCAGCTAATATAATTAGGAGACGCAGCGATAATAAAATAATTTTAGTGGATTTTGGTGCCTCTAAATTCATGCCCATTGCTAACCTTTCCCTGACAGGAACAGTGATCGGTTCGCCGGGATATATCGCCCCAGAACAAAGTAATGGCAAAGCGATTAATAGCAGTGATTTATATAGTTTGGGAGTCACTTGTATCTATTTATTAACGGGAATATCTCCCTTTGAATTATTCGATGTGAGTGAACATGAATGGGTATGGAGACAGTACCTGATTAATAATCCTGTTAGTGTTGAATTAGGTAAAATTTTAGATAAATTAATTGAATTTGGCACCAAAAAACGTTATCAATCAGCCGGGGAAGTCCTGCAAGAGTTAGCAGTAAAATTAGCCTTCGTGATTCCGCCAAAACCCCGATCACAGAATACAATTCAAGAAACAGTTTTGCCAGTTTTTCCAGCCGCCACCAGGGAGGAAATTAACCTCAAAAGTGCCAAGGAAATTGATTACACTAACCTACGGGATTTCTTAGCGCAAGAAAAATGGCAAGAGGCAGATCAAGAAACGGCTAATCTCTTCTTAAAAGTTGCCGATCGAACTAAAGAAAAATATCTTAAGATAGAAGACATAGATAACTTTCCCTGTGAAGATTTAGCCACTATCAATCAACTCTGGTTAAAATATAGTCAGGGAAAATTCGGTATATCTGTTCAGAAAAGAATCTATGAAAGTTTGGGAGGAAGCAGCAATTATGATCAACAAAAATGGAACGCTTTTGGAACAAAAGTCGGTTGGCGAGTTAATAACAAGTGGTTATACTACGATCAAATTACTTTCTCTCTCAAAGCACCCTGGGGACATCTCCCCACCCTTGTGTGGGGTGTGGGGGGTGGGATAATTGTTTTTTCTCGTCTGGAAACCTGTGCCATGGACGGAGTTTCTAGCAGGGGATAAATTGACTTAAAAACTTTTCTGGAGAATTAAACAATTTCTCCCTTCGCCAGTGCGGATATATTGTAAAGTATCAGTAAGAGAACGCATAAAAATTAATCCTCGATCGCTTTCCATTTCCAAAGGTGCGAGGGGACGTTGTTGTAGAGAATCAAGTTTTGCTTGCAGATCAAAAGATTGACCGTGATCCCATATTCTTATTTCTAGAGAATGGGACTTTAAAGTTAATTCTAGATCGATCGGTGTAGTCGGTGGTAAATGTTGGTGAGCGTAACGGACAGCATTAGTAAATCCTTCTGCTAAAGCCACCTTACACTGCCAAAGCACCGAGTCGGGTAGAAAAGAGCGGCCGTGAGATTCAAACCATTGTAGGACTGGGATTAAAGCTGCCAATTCCGTCTGGACTTGTAGATGGAATTGGAGGGGGAAAGAAGGGGAATTTAAGACTTCAGAAGGCACCACTGTTTTTTTGAAAGAGAATCAAAATCGTTTTAAAAATCAGTTGTAGATCGTAGCCTAAACTCCAATTTTCTTGATAGCGCAAATCTAGTTGAATTACCTCTTCAAAATTACTCACCCGAGAGCGACCATTCACCTGCCATTCTCCCGTCATACCGGGTTTTACATCTAAACGTTGCCATTGGGGAACATCGTAGCGTTCCACCTCATCGGGGGTGGGAGGACGAGTGCCAACAAGACTCATTTCACCGGTGATCACATTCCAAAACTGGGGCAATTCGTCTAAACTGGTGCGACGTAAAAATTTTCCTACCCGGGTAATCCGGGGATCATTTTTATTTTTAAAAAAAGCTCCCTCCGCTTGATTAGGGATTTTATCCTTGAGTGCTTCTGCATCCACACACATGGAACGAAACTTGAGAATTTTAAATTCCTTTCCCAACCAACCGCAGCGGGTTTGACTGAAAAAAATTGGACCCGGACTGTCTAACTTAATAGCGATAGCAATGGGGACAAAAATAACCCCCGTGATTAATAAACCCACGATCCCACCAACAATGTCAAGACCGCGCTTTAACCAACTGCGAATCGAGGGATGAGTTTCCGGTAGATGGTTTTCATTGGCAGTAAAGCCCTTTTCTTGGGCTGCTAGGGGGGAGGTTTGGAAAGTGAATAATTGATCTAGTCCCGTAATCGATAAAACCCCCATCACTGGGGGATGGACGTTAGCCAGCACTAACTCGATATTTTTTTCCCTAGCCGCTTTGAGATTATGGACTAAAGCACCCACACCACTACTATCCATAAATTGAGTGGCATTTAGATCAAGAATGACTTTTTCGGGAGTGGGTGTTTGGGCGATGAGATGGTGAAACAAATCCTTGAACTGTACTGCTTCCAAGACAGTCAAGCGATCCGGCATCCGCAAAACCGGATACTCCATCGGAATGATCAGAAAACGTGTTTCAGGAATTTGGGAAGTCATCGACACAAAGAGGTGGTTTGATAGATGAACAAGGCCTGATGACCCACTTAAATGTTTACTAAACTTTTCCCCAAATACCAATGGGTAATGTCAGAGATTACCTGTGATCATCGGCTAACGAATCTCACCTAGGGGCGGACGGCCTTGGGTTTGGGCTTTCGCTTTGGCTGCACTCTTTCTCAGGGCATCTAAACGGGTCTCATAACGCTTACGCAGACGACGGTTGGGCGTTTGTTCAATTAGGGTTTTAAAGGCACTGCCTAGGCTCTTGTAGGCGTTGGGGAGAGAATAACCGAAACGGGTGGCCAAGGCGATCGCTTTTTCATCGGCTTCGATCGCTTCTTTGAGAATTTTATCGCCATTATTTTTGCGCCAGAGACGATAACCGGAAATCCCACATAATCCCATAGCCAAAAGCAATAATAACCCGTCCTGTACCCATAATTCCCCCACTGCACCACCTAAGCCAATAGCGAGGGCGGCCATTTCCCAGCCTTCCCGGGGAATACTATCATTTTGAATCCTGGCGACTTCATGCCAAAAGAGCAAATTACGCTGATCGATGGCTAAATTTTCCCATTTGGCTAAATCTATCTGAATTTCTACCTCATCTCTGCCAATTTCTTCACAACGGATCAGGGGGGGATTAACCTCTGTGGAACCTTCTACCGTTACCCAACTTTGTAATTCTGGAGGTAGTAGGGTTTTTAGGCGCCGAAGTTCGCTCATTTCGGCTCGTGCAGAGGAGGCCGCATAAGATGTCATAGATTTTTTACCTATTCTCTACCAATGACGATGATTTCTATTTTCGATCATAGCGGTCTTTTTTGTGATCTTGGCAGCTTTTGGCCCTAGAGAGCATTTTCAGTGATCAGTAAACAGTGATGGAAGTGGGAAGTGGGGAAGTGGGGAAGTGGGGAAGTGGGGAAGTGGGAAGAAACC
>NZ_JASJFE010000593.1:0-3063 GCF_030067735.1 Microcystis sp. M53598_WE2
AACCTTCTCCTCCCAAAGAAGCGAAGGGAGTCACGCGATTAAAGGCGGCCCCTACCATGTAAATTAATAATAGGCGAATTGTCCATCGAGGTTGGATAGGAATACTTTTAAAAGTTAGTTGCCAAGTAAAAACATCGGTGAGAAATTCTAGGAAATAAAAAATAATTACTAATGTCATTCCCCACCAACCGACTAGGGTGATTTGTTGCCACACTTCTTGCAGATTTGTTTGACGTAAAATTATCCCTAGTAAAACAAAACCTAAACCCAGAAAGATAAATTTAAGATATTTCATAAGTAGTCGTGCCAAATTAATTTCTTGGTTAGGATAGGCAATAGGCAATAGGCAATAGGCAAGAAGTAGTTAGATAGGTGTAATTAATTTTGCTTAGGTACTTACTAAATCCTGTTTAAAAGGTCTAGGAGAGCGGGAAGTGGGGTAGTGGGGAAGTGGGGTAGTGGGGAGATGGGGAATTATAACTGATAACTGATAACTGATAACTGATAACTAAAAATAGTTCCAACGTTGAATAAATGGGAGCCAATGAGATTCGACTAACTCGATCGCTTTTGCATCTGGGGGATAATTATTTTTTTTATATCCTTGCAGACTGCTGATATATTTCTCAAAGCGAGGCATAGCTATTTTTAAGTCGGGAAGTTGCAGTTGATCGTAAATTTTCTCGATTTGTGCTAGGGGGTCTTTTTCTAAATCTTCAAAACGAATTTCTACAAAACTATCGGCGGGTAAATCGGTGCTATCTCGCAGGAGAGAATTGATCATTGGGGGATAACTTTTCAGAATCGCTTGCTCGATGACATCAATAGATAAATTATCGTAGGGTTGCAGTGCTAGTTCCGGTAGGATGCGGGTAAAAAAGTGGCGGGTTGAGGGAAAAACTAGATAGGGATTGCGGTAGATATGAATAAATTTAGCATCGGGCCAGATAGCTCGCAATTTGGCAATGTGTGCCGTATAAACGGGGTTTTTGATGAGTAATTGTTTGCCTCTTTGATGGATGGAAACTTTTTTTAATAGATGAGTATGCCAACGCTGCCAAGTGGCGATTTCCCCCTCGCTGCAGCCCTGAAAAAAAACCCCTCGCTGGAAATGATACTGAAAACGTTGGGGAAAGTATAAACCATGGTAGTAGGAAAGGGGGATCATGCTGGCCAGGGCGATCGAATCTTCTTGGGGGGAATCGGGAGTAACGGCAACGTTATCCACATGGCGATCGCTCGGTAGGGCCAATTCTAGCAGCGGTTGAAATAAACGGACGATACCGAGGATATCCCAGGGTAATCCCACCGCTAGGGGCGAAATATAGCCAAAATGCTCCGATTGACCGAGTAAATTGTGCAGATGGGTCGTGCCGCTGCGCCAATAGCCGACAATAAAAATGGGTGCTTTTACCTGCACGCCGCGCTCATAAAACCCTGTGATTAAAATTCGTTCTAGGGTAGAAAAAGGCAGTCGCGCCAGGGTAACTGCCATTGCCAGGGTTGCCGGGGCCAAATTGGGGCGATCAATGCCGCCATTGGTCAAAAACAAACGAAGGAGAGTGCTAAGGTTACTACCGCAGAGGGGATGAAACAAACTGGACATATTAACTATTTTTGGGCGGTTTTTTGGCGGATAGCTTGGCTGGCCAAGGTTTTGCCGAATTCCCAAGCGGCTCCGGGGAAGCGGTGAGCATCGGCCACCACATCTTTAACGGCGGTGACAAGCCAACGGCAATCCTCATCGGAGAGGGTGAGGGGGGGGATAAACTTGATGATATTCATGCCGTGGCCGGAAACCTGCGAGAGAATTTGATGGCGGGTAAAGAGGGGAACGACGATTAACTGGGAAAATAGCCCTTTATTGGCGGTTTCTAGCATTTTCCAGGCAGCTTTTAGTGACCAACTGCTCGGCTCGGCAAATTCCAAGGCCATCATCATACCCAATCCCCGCACTTCCTGCAAACATTCGTACTGATCTACGAGCGGCTGTAGTTCTGCGATAATTTGTTGACCGATTACAGCCGATCGCTCGACTAATTTTTCCTCTTCAATCACCTGTAAAGTGGCAATACCGGCGGCCATGGCCAGATTATTTTTACCAAAAGTGCTACCGTGCACCACAGAACGATCCATGCGATCGAATACTCGATCGAAGATCCAGCGACGACAGAGAACCGCTCCCACTGGCACAAAACCGCCCGAAAGAGCCTTGGCAACACATAAAATGTCCGGTTCTACCCCCCAATGTTCTACAGCCCAAATTTTGCCAGTCCGGCCTAAACCGGTCTGCACTTCATCGGCCACAAAAAGAGTGCCGTAACGACGACAAAGGGCAGCCGCCGCGGGGAGATAGTTCGGTTCGGGAATTCTCACCCCGTGACCTTGGATCGGTTCGGTAATAAAAGCCGCTACTTCTTTGTTAATCAGAGCTTTTTCGAGCGCAGCCAGATCGCCGAAGGGTATTTCCTTAAAATCGGCCACAAACGGCCCAAATCCCTGGCGATAATGGGGATCGCCGGTGGCGGAAAGGGAACCCATGGTTAACCCGTGGTAGCCCCCCTGACAGTAAACAATTTGGCTGCGTCCAGTGGCGTAGCGGCTGAATTTAATGGCGGCCTCGACGGTTTCCGTGCCGGAATTAGCAAAGAAAACTCGTTCTAATCCGGGAGGTGCGATCGCTACTAACCGTTCCGCCAGCAATCCCGCTAGGATGGAAGCATCCAATTGGACTAAATTGGGCAATGCTGCCGTCAATACCTCTTGTAAAGCTTGCACGATCTTGGGGTGATTGCGTCCGAGGGCAAAAACACCAAAACCACTCAGTAAGTCCAGATACTTTTCCCCCTGATTGTCGAATAGGTATGCACCTTGGGCTTTAACGTAGTGGCGATCGTAGCCGATCGTTTTTAGTACCCTGACCATCTGGGGGTTTAGGTATTGTTCGTGGAGGGCAAAGTTTTCTTCTAGTCTTTTTTCTATCAGTTCTAAAATGCTCATAAATTCCAGATTTGATTACTGAAAAACTAATTTTTAAACACCTAAAACCCGATTATGTTGATA
>NZ_JASJFE010000515.1:0-1645 GCF_030067735.1 Microcystis sp. M53598_WE2
AAAATCCCTTCAGTGAAGTAGCCCCAGAAAATCTACTATGCCTATTATATACATCTGGTTCAACCGGTAAACCTAAAGGAGTGATGTTAACCCACGCGGCCTTAGTTAATCATAGTTGTGGCATTAGTAAAGTATTCGGTTTAACAGAATCTGATCGCGTTTTACAGTTTGCTTCCTTTGGCTTTGATGTCGCCGCCGAAGAAATTTTCCCCACCTGGTTAAAAGGTGGCACAGTGGTCTTAAGACCAGGGCAAATGTTCCCAACTTTGACTGATTTTGCCGATTTTATCGAACAAGAAAGCCTCACCGTTTTAAATATTACCCCTGCCTATTGGCATGAATGGGCAATCGCCGTTTCCCAATCATTAGCTACTGTACCATCCAGTCTGCGGGTTGTCGCCGTGGGAGGGGATGCAGTGTTACCAGAAACCGTCAATATTTGGCGACAAATGGTCGGAAAACGGGTTCAATGTATTAATGTATATGGCCCCACAGAAGCGTCTGTAACCGCCATAGTTCATGATTTGCTAGATTATCAGTCAGAAAAAATCAATTCAGTGCTGATTGGTCGTCCCATTGCTAATACAAAAGCATACATACTAGATCAAAATCTGCAACCTGTACCCATTGGAGTTAAGGGAGAATTGCATTTATGCGGTGTTCGTTTAGCGCGGGGTTATCTGAATCGTCCCGAATTAACTGCTGAAAAATTTATTGACAATCCCTTTGCTCATTCACCGTTCAATCGTTTGTATAAAACGGGAGATTTAGCGCGTTATTTACCCGATGGTAATATTGAATGTTTTGGCCGGATTGACAATCAGGTTAAAATTCGCGGATTCCGTATTGAGTTAGGAGAAATTGAAGCGGTACTTAACCAAAATATTGATGTACAAACATCTTGTGTGATTATTCGGGAAGATACTCCGGGGGATAAATATTTAGTCGCCTACATAGTAGCTCATTATGAACGGATACCGATGATTAGTGAACTGCGTCAGTTTCTGTCCAGTAAATTGCCTTTGTATATGGTTCCTCAAGCTTTTGTTTTTCTGGAATCTTTACCCCTTACTACTAATCGTAAGGTAGATCGTCGCGCTTTACCCGCACCAGATAAAATAGGAAATCGCCGGGATCAATATGTAGCACCACGCAATGGAATTGAAGAGATGTTGGTGCAAATTTGGACAGAAATACTCAAAATAGAGCAAGTGGGAATTTATGATAATTTCTTTGAAATTGGCGGCCATTCTCTCCTCGCAACTCAATTAGTTTCTCGGATTCGGAGTTTATTTAAAATAGAACTACCTTTGCGGAGTTTATTTGGTGCAGCTACGGTAGCCGAATTAGCGCATCTTATTGGACAATTACAGCAGCAAAATCTGACGCTAACAGTACCCCCGATTTTACCGAGAACTAAGGATACAGAACTACCTCTATCCTTTGCTCAACAGCGTTTATGGTTTTTAGATCAATTGCAACCAAATAGCGCTTTATACAATATACCGATGGTGTTGCATTTCCGAGGCAACCTCAATCAAAAGGCCTTAGAACAAAGTTTACGAGAAATCTGTAATCGCCATGAAGTATTACGGACTAATTTTGTCACGATTGATGGACAACCGACTCAGATTATTCAAACAAC
>NZ_JASJFE010000908.1:0-2514 GCF_030067735.1 Microcystis sp. M53598_WE2
CCCTACTATTTTTTTGGTAAGGAAGTGGGGTGATGGGGGAGCGGGGGGAGAGGGAAGTGGGGGAGTGGGAAGGGGGGAAGTGGGGTGGGGGGTGTGGGGTGTGGGGAGAAGGGGAGAAAAAAGCTGATAACTGATAACTGATTACTGATTACTGATCACTTTTTAATCTACGGCCTCGTAGTCACTGGCACTCATTTCTTCGCCATCGTAGGGGTGATCGTCACTGCCCGATTCGCCGGATTTAGTTTCCAGATTACTATAGGTTCTGGTTCTAGTGTGGGAGAGGGTTGGCCTCTTGGCGAAGGTATTGGAGGAAGTGGCTTGGGTGCGGGTGGGTCGGGTCAGTTTTTCGGTGACATCGATCGATTGAAAACCAGTACTGTTGAGGGGTTGGGTTTCCTCTTGTTTACCCCTGTAGATGCGGGTACCGATTTCGAGGACAATCTGACGAAATTCTTCCAGGGTGGTTTTTAGCTTTTCTGGCGATAGGGAGGGGTCGCGCAGGGCGATTTCCAACTGTTGCCGCTTCTGGTCGGCCAGTTGCCGGATATCGGGGGCGACTAACTCACTGTTTTCCCTGAGGGTGACTTCGTAGCTATAGAAAAGACTATCGGATTGGTGGCGAATATCGATCATTTGCAGACGACTGCGATCAAATTCGGCGTATTTTTCGGCTTCTAGGCGCATTTTTTCAATTTCGTTCGGTTTCAGCCCTCCAGTATGGCTAATGACAATGCTTTGTTCTTTGCCGGTGCCTTGGTCGCTGGCGGCCACTTTCAAGATGCCGTTAACATCGATCTCGAAGGCCACTTCGATTTGTGGCATACCCCTAGGGGCGGGAGGAATTCCCGTCAGGAGAAATTTACCGAGGGTTTTATTATCCCGGGCCATGGCCCTTTCCCCTTGCAGAACATGAATTTCCACCGAAGTTTGACCATCGGCAGCGGTGGAAAAAACCTGAGATCTACTGGTGGGGATAGTGGTATTGCGATCGATAATTTTGGTAAAGACTTCGCCGAGGGTTTCAATGCCGAGGGAAAGGGGGGTGACATCGAGGAGGAGGACATCTGCCACTTCTCCACCTAAAACTCCAGCTTGAATCGCCGCCCCCAAAGCAACGGCCTCATCGGGGTTAACAGAGCGATCAATCTGGCCTGCAGAAAAGAAACGGGAGATTAATTCTTGCACGGCGGGGATTCTGGTGGAACCACCAACGAGAATAACACGATTGATATCGCTAGGCTGCAGTTCGCTATCTTTGAGGGACTGTTGTACGGGTCCGAGGGTTTTTTCCACTAATTCTCTGGTTAATTCCTCAAATTTAGCGCGAGTTAGTTCCAATTCTAGGTGTTTAGGACCGGTTTCGTCGGCGGCGATAAAGGGTAGATTGATCGAGGTGGTAATCAGGCTAGAAAGCTCGATTTTGGCTTTTTCGGCGGCTTCTCGCAGTCTTTGGATCGCCATGCGATCGCTGGATAGCTCGATGTTTTCTTGGCTTTGAAAGTTCTCCACCAGCCACCGCACTAAGAGGTTATCAAAATCGTCCCCCCCAAGATGGTTATTGCCGGCCGTGGCTTTCACTTCAAAGACTCCCTTTCCCAGTTGCAGGATGGAAACGTCGAAGGTTCCTCCCCCTAGGTCAAAAACGAGGATATGTTGATCTTCGTTTTGTTTATCTAAACCGTAGGCCAGGGCGGCGGCGGTGGGTTCGTTAATAATTCTTAATACTTCTAGTCCTGCGATTATCCCCGCGTCTTTAGTGGCCTGACGTTGGGCATCGGTAAAATAGGCGGGAACTGTAATCACGGCCTCATTAATCGGTTCTCCCAGATAGGCCTCAGCATCGGCCTTTAATTTTTGCAGGATCATGGCCGAGATTTCTTGGGGGGTAAATTCCCGATTGCGAATTTTGATATTGACGGTATCATCGCGACCGCGTTGGCAATGATAGGCAACTCGTCCCCTTTCTGCCTCCGTGTCTTGCCAACGCCTACCAATAAAGCGTTTGATGCTATAGACGGTATTTTCGGCATTAGTGACCGCTTGACGTTTGGCCAGTTGTCCCACTAGGCGCTGGCCCTTGCCGAATCCCACGATACTAGGAGTTGTCCTTCCCCCTTCCGAGTTGGGAACTATAATCGGCTGACCTCCCTCGAGTACCGCAACACAACTGTTGGTTGTCCCTAAGTCGATGCCGATGACTTTTCCCATGACGCTCTGATAATAATGGTAGTTAATAGGATACAATCATTTACAAAAATTATCCCAAAATTAGCAACGGGCTTTTTACCTCGTCTAATCTTGCCAGGGATGAAACACGACAATTTTTATCCGATCCTAACAAAACTTGTCGGTCAAGTCCGCAAGTGGCCGGCGACCAGTCTATATAGGGTTTGCGGCAAAAAGTTTTTCGGTGGGGGCAGGGTGTGGGGTGTGGGGTGTGGGGTGTGGGGTTTTACCAGTTTTGAGGTGGCCAATTACCTAATTTTCAGGGAAAAAGTGCCTAAATTTCCC
>NZ_JASJFE010000228.1:0-6092 GCF_030067735.1 Microcystis sp. M53598_WE2
TAATATTTAGTTCGGCGAAGGAAGCGACGTTGATGACCATCCACACTTCGGGCGACGCTATCGCCCCCAAGTACTCCATCATCATTCCAGGGGAGACCGTGGCCCGTGCTTCGGACTACCTGGAAAGGTTGCGAGCCAGCCGGACACAACCTGGAGACTGTCTGCGTGAGCGCCTCCAGGACTCGAACCTTCAAGCACTGACAGAACTGGAGCTTCTCGGCAAGTTGCTCGACACCAAGCGACCTCAGATCTTCGCCGAGATGGCCGTGTCCGGAGACGGCTCCGATTGGAACCTGACCGAACTCGGTCTACTGGGCGATATCTCGATCGCTGTACCGGTGACCGTCTTCGACGACGGCAACCATCGTTCCCCGACGCCGCACGCACCTCCCTTTTCGGCGATGTTGGTATTTACTCCAGGCGCTCTCCTGTGTAATGGCTGGGGGAATACCCCGGCCGATTGGAGCGAGGCGACTGCGGCGGATGGGCGGTTGTCTACAGAGGGGTACTACAACCTGTACCGGCGCAGACTCTTGCCAGTCTTCCGGTATATAAACTGCCGAGCAGCTAAGCCGCAATCCGCCTTCGTGACCTTACCGGGCCTCGGCTGCGGGCAGTTCGCCGGTCCGTTCCGGGGTCAACTTGGCGCGCATTTGCAGATGGCTTTGCAGAGACTCTTGACCGAGCACGGCACCTCTCTTCCAAACCTGAAGGCCGTCTACTTCGACCCGTACAGCGAGTGCGAAAACGCCCGCGTCGAGATTGAAGGCATATCGTTCATAGTCCGTCCGCTGCGGCTGCCGGGGAACGAGGAGAAGTCGCAGCTGTGCCACCCGGTCGCCTATGCGGAGCGGGGCGACGATTTTTCTGGATGCGCCCTGTACAGTTTGGTCGCCTGGGACCATGTCTCTTGGCCGGGCAACGACTTCTTCGGGGGCTCTCGCGCCACCGACGATGGTGTCAAGGCCGCCGCGACCAATTCGATGTCGGCGCTTACCGGTGTTGAGGGGCAGTACGACCCAGGGCAGGGGAAGTACCAGCCACCTCAGCCCTACCGCAACTGGGAAGCGGTGGTCGAAGATGGCAAGCGCACGCGACGCCTCCGATTGTGGAACCCGTTGACCGTGTGGCAGCTGTAGGGTGCGTTCCCTAATGTGACTCCCACTGCTCCACCGATCGATTTTGGGGAACGCACCATGCACATTTATTGAAGCTGTGGGTTAAAGTGCGATGCCGCTCTGGTGGGTTGAGTTCTGGATTGGCAACCTGTCACCGAGCAAACCCGACGATGTTGGAATGATTCTGATAGCTGACGGCTAATAGCCAAGGGTCAACAATGCTAGGATAAAGGCTTGAGTAGAGAACGATCGAGCGAAAGCCATGTCATCGATAGAAGTAAAAACCCCGCCTCCAGACAGCCCCACTTCCCACTCCCCTATACCTTTTAAACAGAATTTAGTATAATTAACCCTGAATTGCTTTAGCTAATTGAACGTGAAGTTTATGACTGGCTTTAAAAGCCATGTAATGAGCAGTAGGAATAGTTCCCAGTAAACTCAAATCACCAATTAAGTCCAATAATTTATGTCTTACTGGCTCATTTTCAAACCGTAAAGGAGGATTTAACCATTGATTTTGATCGCAGACTAAAGCATTTTCTAAACTGCCTCCTTTAATTAAACCAGCCTTTTGTAAATATTCAATTTGATCGGCAAAACCGAAAGTCCGGGCAGACGCGATCGCATCTTGAAAACTTTCTTGATCAGGACTCCAACTATACCATTGATTACCGATCGGTTTATAGGTAAAATCGATCCCGTAGGTAAAACGTAATTCAGGGGAAGGAATCGCCGCCACAAAAGCATCTCCTTCGTACAACCAAATCGGTTGAGAAATCGTTAAATCTGATGGAGAAAAAGAGTTATTTAAACCGGCATTTTCGATCGCTTCTACCCAGATTTTGGCCGAACCATCAAGGAGAGGAATTTCCGCACCATCCACCTCAATGCGAGCATCCTCTACCCCCAAAGCGGTTAAGGCCGCTAATAAATGCTCAACGGTTCTAACCTTGGCTTCTCCTTGTCCCAATTCCGTTGATAAAGTCGTTTGGTAAACCGAAGAAACTAGAGCGGGAATAATCGGTTGATTGGCTAAATCTCTGCGGACAAAATAACGTCCTTCCCCCGGATTTGCCCCACAGACGCGCACCCGGGTTATCTCCCCCGAATGCAGGCCAATTCCCGATAATTCAAATTGTTTAGCGATAGTAGAAACCATAATTATCAAGTAATAAAGCTTTTATCAGTGAACAACAAAAAGAACTAAATTTATCGATAACTGATAAGTGATAACTGATAACTGATAACTGATAACTGATTAGAATCGTTCCCCGATACCGAAATGGAGACGAGAACTACCATCGACATTAAAACCGTAGTCAACCCGAATTTGGCCGACAGGAGATTGTACCCGAACACCTAAACCGTAACCGAGACCAGTACCGGGTAAATCCCGGACAATCCCGGGTTGACCGGGGACATCCCCTTGGGAACCAACAGTAGTGCCGAAATCGACAAATAACGCCCCCCCAATAATAGCGACAATGGGAAAACGATATTCGGCCGTCGCTTGGAAATAACTGCGACCGCTACCCACTTCTCCCTCGGCGTAACCCCGTACAGAGTTACTACCCCCAACGATAAAAGCATCGTAGGGGGGTAAATCCCCTAATACTGTCCCTGCTTGCACATTAAAAGCGAGGGATTGCTGACCTTTAAAAATATCGGTTTCAAAGAGATTAAAGGAATTAATAAAGCGAACGGGGATAAAGTAACTGTAACTACCCCGAACACGAGTGCCGAAAATACTGCCAGAACCGACCGGAATAGTTTGTTCTAAACCTAGACGCAGGAAAGAACCACTGGTGGGCTGCAGGGGATTATCGCGAAAATCTCGAATAGCGCCAATATTTAGAGAAAGTAGATCATCGATCCCAGAGGAACTAAAAGCCAGTTGTTGACTGCCAAAACCGTTGAGAGGTGCAGACAGGGGGGAGATGTCACCATTGGCATTTTGCACCTGTACCTGTTGATAGTTAAAGCCTAGGGAAACCACCCATTTTGGTTTCGTAAACACATCGGCGGCCAAAGGACGGACAAAAGTAATACCGCCACCCGTCCGGACAATACGGGGACTATCATTATCGTTCAGCGTCCGAATCGAGGAATTTTCCCCATCATAAACCAGAGAAATCGACTGTCGCCGGAAAACGTTCACCGTGTAGGAAGTGCGGAAATTATCCGTGGCAATCCAAGGATCGGAAAAACTCAGATCGAATAAAAATTCCCGTTCCCCTAACTGGACTTCTGCCCCTAAAGTTTGGTTATTACCGCCAAAATTGCGCTGTTGATAGCTAACAGTCCCGAATAAGCCCGCATTCGAGCTAATACCACCCCCAGCGGCTAGGGAACCGGTATTACCTTCCACCACATCGACGTTAACAATCACCTCCCTTGGGTCGCTGCCGGGAGAAAAAGACAGACGCACATCCTCGAATAAACCGAGACCGAAAACACGCTGTAAATCCTGTTGGGCCGTATTGCGGTTAAAAATATCCCCCGCTTTTAGGCGCATTTCCCTAGTAATGATAAATTCTCTAGTTTTACCCTTGACCGGTTCCTGTTCAACGTTAAAGTAGCGTACTTGAATTTTTTCGATTAAACCTTCGGAAATGACCAGAATCACCCGACCATCGGGAGTGACTTGCGGCGCACCGATTACCTGGGCCAGATCATAGCCGTTTTTGCTGTACCAGTCATTGATTTTTTTTACCCCCGCCTGTAATTCCCGCAAATTCAGGGTTTTGCCGTATTGACTAGCGAAAATTTCCTCGACCACCCCGGCAGGTAAAATCGATTTGTCCAGGGTTTCCGGGGCAATTTGAATCTGTACGCCCTGAAAAACGGGGTTAGGTTGCACCTCAAAGGTGACTCGCACCCCTAGAGGCGTATCTTGGGGAACTGCCCGCACATCGGCAAAAAAGCCCGTGGCAAAAACGGCGTTAATATCTTCTTGCAGTTGCGATCGAGTCGTGCTTCGTCCTGGTCGGGTGCGAATGGTATTATAAACTAGATTTTCTAATTCTCGATCGGCCCCCTGTACTACCACTTCGGCCACCAAAACTCGCGACTCCTCCGCCGGCACCGGTGGGGCTGTTGTGGGAGTTTCTGCGGGGCTTGGGGTTTCCGTCGGGGTTTCCGTCGGTGCTGCCACGGGTGGCGTAGTTTCTCCCGTCGCAGGAGGAGACTGTACTATCTGCTCGACGCGGGGAAAAACCGTTTCTTGCGGTTCTTCTTCGGCCATTACCGTCCCGTGAAATAATCCGAAAATAGCCAGCAGCAGGGCCAGCGAGGAATATCGCCCCGAAAATTTGAGATTTTTAAGCACTTCCACACACCCATTAACACCATTATGGTTTTGTTTGTTTTCTCTGCCCGAGAAATTTAACGAACGTTAAAACTCTAGCAGATCACTTACTCTCAGTAAATCCCAGCTTGACTGGTGACTCAAGAGATGCTGCCTCAGGTCTGATATTTGTCAGCCGTCAGCATTAAGTTTTTATCTTGCCATATCTTAGCTTTTTCCGGTTTGGCTCTATCCCAATTCACCCTCTAGAATTATTGCCACCTCGGTGGGCGCACAATTAATTACATATCTTCCTAACTCACCAAAATTAAAAACATTAAGTTTATTCTCCTGGGAATCCCCCACCTTTTTACACCAGCGCAGATGTCAACGTCTCATTTGTAATAACTGTACCAGTTGCGAGACCTGTTGGCGATTAAACATTTGCAGCAGGGTACTAGCTACTAATTCCGGTTCTAGGGTGATCAGGATTTGTGGTAATTTGGCGGTGGCTAATAACTGCAATTCTTGACTGACGGTGATTTCTTCCCCGCGACCCCATTCCAATAAATCACTAGCTTGTTTTAATTCTTTAATAATAACCGGGGCGAGAGTGCGGTAGGAATGTTTGGGGTTAGCCAGGGCTGATTGGGCATTTTTAACTAAATATTGCCACTTTTGCTGTTCTGAAGCCAATTGAGACAGAGATAAAATTAATTTTTGTAATTGCTGACGGGAAGCACTGGTTTCTTCCTGTTTGAACAGTTGTAACATCTGTTTGAGGATATCTCTGACGCTGATGGAGATAGAAGAGGTTGCCGCAATAGCTGGGGTAGATTTTTTTTGGTCGAGAAGATAGTTAAGATGGGACTGTAATTCGGCAAAAGTCGGTTCACCTTTTTTAACGATAGCGTTAGCTTCCTCGGCTTGCAAACCTAATGGACCGGGCAGCTTATCGATCAATATCTGAAGCAGATCATAACCCTTGAGGAACAAAGATTCTAATTTTTGATCCACTTGTAGGGGATTTTCTTTCAGTATTTTGAAAGCATCCTCAAGACGGTGAGCAGTTTTTTGGATACTGCTATAACCTAACATGGCCGCCCCCCCCTTGATGGAATGGGCGGCACGAAACATCTCGTTCATCTGTTCAGTATTGTTCACGAGATTGCCTAAGTCTAAAATCCCCTGTTCCAAAGTTTCCAGGTGTTCTTTTGCTTCTTCGATGAAATAGCCGAGAATTTTCTGCGCGTTAGCGGAGTCCAAGGTCTTATCCCCCCTTATCACGATGCTGTCTAGGCCTAGATTGCCCAGTTTTTCAGGAAATATATCAGTTATGGGGCAATGGCTAGGAAAACTGTACCAGACGGACACAAGCTAAGTTCAAAAGCCTGCCCACAAAGGTTCTCAGCTTCTCTTGCTCAAAATAGATCTATACAACGGCAGGCAAAAAGCTAAGGAAAGAATCGGGGATGGGAGCAAGCTGACTAGAAATTGTTATTGATAAGTGGTGGCTGAGTTGTTGACTATAGGCAACAGACAAGGCCAGAACATTAGGTGGTCCTCCAGAGATGATGCCAAATCCCCTCATACTCCAGCTTGCTCTTGCTCAAAAACCCCGTCACCTCCATCAAGGGCTAAATTAGAACAAATTTACTAAACAAAAAGACCCGACCAGAAAAAGGGTA
>NZ_JASJFE010000209.1:0-2773 GCF_030067735.1 Microcystis sp. M53598_WE2
GTGGGGTGTGGGGTGTGGGGTGTGGGGTGTGGGGTGTGGGGAGAATAAAGCTGCCTCCTGCCTCCTGCCTCCTGACGACCGACTCCTGACGACCGACTCCTGAATCCTGATAGCTAAAAAGCGGATAACTGTTCACTGAGGGCGGATTTAATGCGTTGGTTGCGGATTTCGCCGGCGTGGGTGACACAGGCACTATCAATGATGTCATCGGCAAAATCGAGGTTTAAACTGCCCTCTTTGCTGACTAGAAGCTGTAGCAGCATTTGCAGGTTTTTGGCGTACATCTGGCTGGCATTGGTGGCCACTGTGGCAGGAAGATTAACGGCTCCGACGATTTTTACCCCATTAACGATGATTTCTCGTCCCGGTTGGGTGTAGGCGCAATTTCCGCCCTGTTCCGCCGCTAAATCAACGATTACCGACCCCGGTTTCATGGTGGCGATCATTTCTTTGGTGACTAGCAGCGGGGCCTGTTTCCCCGGTACTTGGGCGGTGGTGATCACCACATCAGCCCGCTTAATTGGTTCCGTTAGGGCTTGACAAATGCGCTCCTGTGTGCTAAGAGAAACCTCTTTGGCATAACCGTTATCGGCGACGGTATCTTCTTCTAGGGGCATTTCAATAAATTTCGCCCCGACACTCTGCACTTCTTCTTTGACTTGGGGACGAATATCAAAAGCCTCCACCACTGCCCCCAAACGGCGGGCGGTAGCGCAAGCTTGCAATCCAGCAACTCCTGCCCCCAATACCAGCACTTTGGCTGGGGCGATCGTACCGGCGGCGGTAGTCATCATCGGGAACATTTTCGGCAGCTCAACGGCGGCGAGGAGTACCGCTTTGTAACCGGCGAGGTTAGCCTGAGAGGAGAGGGCATCCATACTCTGGGCGCGACTACTGCGGGGAATTAATTCCATGCTCAAAGCTGTAATCCCGCGCTCGGCTAATTTGGCAATGCGCCGGGGTTGACGCAGGGGATCGAGAAAGCCGAGGAGGATACAACCATTTTTCAGGCGATCGATCTCGCTATCGCTAGGAGGGACGACTTTGAGAATAATATCGGCAGTTTCATAGATATATTCGCTGTTTTCGCTCAGGGCGGCTCCCACGGCACTATAGGCACTATCGGCAAAGTTAGCGCTAATTCCCGCCCCATTTTGGACAATTACCTCAAATCCCGCCTTGACTAAACGGGCGACGGTATCCGGCACTAGCGCCACCCGCGCCTCGCCTTGGTCACTTTCTTTGATTACGCCGATTTTCATGGCTGGGTTTCTCCTTAATAAGTCCTTCTCTTGTCCTATGCTGTTAGGGTAAGGGTTTCGTTAAATGCGATCGATCCCTTGGGATAATTTCGAGTCAAAATTGCTTTTCACTTCCATCCTAGCTATCCTCACCTTTCTGGCTCTTTTTCGGGGTGAATCTTAGGATTATCTTCAGAATTAAAGGGTTTTGAGCGGCACTGCTTGGGAATTTTTACCTAGTGATGAGGTAGGAGGTTTTCGTTTTGGGGAACGCTGGAACGGTTAACATTAGCTGGTCTTCGGTCGTAGATACCAATTTAGGTTATACTTCATCTTTATGAGAAAGGCTGTAATAGGTCTCGACAATCTCAAAGTTTTACAGTTCTTTTAACTTCGATCGCAATTGCTCTAATTCTGCATCTACTGCTGAATCCCTGACGGTGAGTGGATGGGCAGTGTTACCCAGTAACATTTGTGCTTTTAGCCGTACCAACGCAGCTAACCACTCTTTCAGATCGGAATTAGCCAGAGCGATGGCTCTACCGACTCAGGCATTGGGAACCTGTTTTCGCAGGTATTCTTGCCCAAAACGCAAGAATATTGGCAAAATTTAGCAATTTTGCCAATATTAGCCTCGCAGAATTAACCGCCCAATTAGAAGATCTAGAATCGGTTTTAGAATTAGAGAAGGCAAAAGCAGCGGATATTATTCCGAGTCGCCGCTCAATTGCCCGATCCAGAAAAGATTGCTCTGATTAAATTTTTAGTCAATACTTTAGAATTTGCCTAAAACTATGAACGACAACGAAAAACGAAAAATTGACAGCATTATCGTCCGAATTGCCTTGATTTTGGGACTGGGATTTTTAGCCGTAGAAGCAGGTCGAAATGTTATCAGCATTTCTTCTCAAAATAGCTTTCCAGAATTAGAGCAACACGTAAGAGAAGCGGAAAGAAGAGGAGAAAAAGTAAGGAGAGCCATTGAAGAAGCCAACAAACACCGACTTTCTGACCCAGATCAACCAAACCCTTAAGCGAGTGAAAATTCAGGTTAGGGGCGATCAATGACAGTTGATCGCCACTTTACCCGCAAAAGATGGGGGATGTTTTTTCTTTATATTAGCTTCTTGTGCCAGAGAATCATCACCTTTATCTAGAGCGATTTTAACTCTTTTTTACCATTTTAAAACCTCAGCTTGTGCTTGGTTGTACTGTTGTTCGGCTCTTTTTTGTAAGGCAATTACTTCGATAATTGAGGAACGTAAATTAGATAAATCATCCCGCATAATAGTGATGGTTAATTTTGACATCCTCACCGCCGTAAAACGGACGGCGATTCCCAAACCTCACGATTTAGGTTTCTGTTTCTTTCCCGAAGGATTTTTCGCACCTGCCTTAACAGATTTACTCTGTTCTGGTCTTATGGTCGCTCCACAGACTGACACCGCAAGCCCTGCGGCCAAAATATTTTTACTGGCGTTAATATCTCGGTCATGGTGTGTCCCACAGTTCGGACAGTCCCACTCTCGAAC
>NZ_JASJFE010000869.1:0-3001 GCF_030067735.1 Microcystis sp. M53598_WE2
CTTAGGACTGCACAGGGGTGGCAGGTTAATAGGTTTTAACCCTTGACTAGCGCTCAATCTTTTCCTTCCAGACGATTTTTATGTTTATTAAGGGTCTTTTGTAGTAAATTCAAAACCTCATTGGCAATCTCAATAACTTCATGAGTTCCAAAACCGGCCTGAGTTAATTCTTTAAAAAAAGCCTTAGCGACAATTTTGGCTAATTTCGGGGGATAAGGAGGGACAGCGATCAAATGTTCGGACTGAATTTCTGCTATTTCTCTAGTCACTGCCATCGCCACAAAACGAGATTTTAACATCCCTTGCAAATGAAAAATTTGCAGGGATTGGGCCGCCTGTTGAGAGAATAACTGCAAGATTTCTAAATCTAATGGTTCAAAATGTTTTTTGTCTAGGGGAAAACTGAGATTAATTACTCCAATTACCTGCTGATTCAGAATAATCGGTACGGATATAAAACTATTATTATTTGATTTTTTGGGATAAGGGGCTGCACTGGAAAATGGCGATCGAGTGATATCCTTAATTAGTAAAGGTTTTCCTGTGGCCGCTACACTGTCGGCAATAACTTGATCGAGTTTAATTATTTCTTGATCAGCCAAGGGTGATAGATCATCATAATGGGCAAAAACTTCTAGATAATCGGTAATTTCCCCTTTTAATTCCTGTGGAGAGCTTAACATAATTGAACAGTGCCGCGCTCGCAATTGATGAGCGCTCATACTAGCTATTTTCCGAAAAATATCTTCGAGATTTTCCTCGACATTCAAGACAAGAGCCAGAGCCGTTAATTTGGGGTTAAAATTATCCATGTATTCAATCACTTATTCAGTCCGAGTTTAGGCTTTCAGGGTGAGGGTGACATTCCCCATCTCCCTGTTTGTCTGAGTCTATAGCTTGCCATAGCATCTCACGGAAGGGCTTTTTTACTCGCTAACTGATCTATTGTAGATGTAGCCAAAACTTCTGTATGTCTCTTGTGTTTTGTCTTCCCTCTAGCTACTCTGATCTAGTAGGTCAGAGGAGTTTAACCTGACTGGAGTGAAAGATGGTGCGTTTTCTCTGGGCAATTTTGGCTGGTGTGGGGATGGGGTTAACAGTAGCACCGGTTTCTTGGTGGTTACTCGCTTGGATTTCTCTCGTCCCCCTGTGGATTGTTGTGAGATTAGCGGAAAAATCCCTAAAAAAACCGCTTTTATACGGTTTTGGCTGGGGTTTTGCCTACCATGGCCTCGCTTTATTCTGGATCACGGGAATTCACCCGATGACGTGGATGGGTGTCCCCTGGTTAGCGAGTTTGTTAATTGCCCTGTTTTGTTGGTTGTTTATTACTTTTTGGGGAACGGCGATCGTGCTAACTTGGACGTTAGTTATGTTTTATGTCAACAAAAGTGTTAATCAGTCATCTTTTCGGGATGCCCTCCTACGGGTTTTCATCGGTACTGCCCTCTGGTGTGGGTTAGAATCTCTCTGGAGTCAATCCCCTCTCTGGTGGACTACCCTTGCTTATAGTCAAAGTCCCCATAATTTATTGATTCTGCAATTGGGCAAATTATCGGGTTTTACGACGGTAACGGCGGCAATTGTGGCAATTAACGGTTTAATCGCCGAAAGCTTGCTCCTAATCCGTCAATCGCGGCAAAATCTCGCTTTTCTCTCTTTACCCCTGCTTATTTGTTTGAGCCTCCATCTCTGGGGATGGAATGTATACCATAAACCGATCGAAAAGTCAAGGGATTTAGGGATAAAAATTGGCGTCATTCAGGGCAATATTCCCAACACGATTAAACTTTCGCCCCTAGGATTTCAAAAGGCACTCGAAGGTTACACCTCTGGTTATCAAATTCTCGCCGCTCGAGGAGTAGATGCCGTCTTAACTCCTGAAACGGCCTTACCCTACTATTGGGAGAACTTAGTCAATAATAGCTCGATTTATTCGGCAATTTTAGCCAAAAAAACGCCGATCTGGTTAGGTGCATTTGGCAAGGTGGACAAGGGTTATAACAATAGTCTCTTGACCATTGATGGCGAGGGACAGGTGATTAGTCGGTATGATAAAGTAATTCTCGTGCCTTTAGGCGAATACGTTCCTTTTCAGGAAATTTTGGGCGGAATTGTTGATCGCCTTTCTCCCTTGCAAGCGCATTTAATCCAGGGAAATCCTGATCAAATTATTGACAGTCCTTTCGGTCAAATAATTGTGGGCATTTGTTACGAGTCGGCTTTTTCCGAACATTTTCGCCGTCAAACTGCTAGGGGAGGCGAATTTATTATTACTGCTTCTAATAACGCCCATTATAGCCACGCCATGCCCGCTCAACACCATGCTCAGGATACCATGCGAGCGATCGAAACCGATCGATGGATGGCCCGGGCCACCAATACAGGTTATTCTGCTTTTGTCGATCCCCACGGTAATCACCTTTGGCTATCGGATTTAGATAAATATCAAATCCATAGCGAAACAATTTATCGACGGGATACGAGAACTTTATATGTGCGCTGGGGAGATTGGTTAACTAAAGTTTTAATCATTACTGCCGGACTAGCTTGGCTCTGGAGAGCTTGGGATTAAGGTGACAGTGGTATACTTTTTCGTGAATGAACTGTTAAATAACCTAAGTTTTTGCTGCAATGAAAGAGCAATTTGTCAAGTGGTTGAATAGAATCTTAATATTTGATGTGTTTTTGGTAATAGCGGGTTTTCTCTGGTTTGCCCTGGCTGTTATCGGTGAATCCACGGGAATTCCCCTAGGATTTAAACTTTTTCAGCGTCTTTGGCTGCCCCTATTCAATCCTGCTATTAGTATTTTAATTGCGGGGGCGATTTTAAGCTGGGCGATTAATCAAATTCAAGAACGCTGGTTCCCTAAATAGGGCTGGCTGAATAAATCTAAAAACCTTGCTGGATAAGACTTTTAGCCTTTTTTGAAATCCAAAAGTACCAGATATGGGAGTGATCAGGGGGAAATTCAGCTACTTTTTCCCTGAAAATTAGGTA
>NZ_JASJFE010000810.1:0-1615 GCF_030067735.1 Microcystis sp. M53598_WE2
CCATCCAATAACGCAGGACTTTATTCCGAACAAATTGGGTTGTCCGTATTGCTTCGTTAATGGCTTCTATCTGATTAGGTTTTGGCTTAACTTTGTATTCTAGTACAAACATCTTGACACTGCTCGATCGAGTATCAATATCTTAACACAAAATTCCTTAAGTTGACACGGCCCCCTGCCAACCGCCTGCTGCCTTTGTTGACGTGAGCCAAGAGGGATGCAAGGGATTGTCAATTTAATCATATTTAATCTTAAAATAGAGAATTGTCCCCGCTAAGATAAAAGTAACAAAATTAGCGACGATAATCGGTTTGCTGCTCATATAAATCCCGTAGATGAGCCAGAGAAAAACCCCCAGACAAAAGCAAATAAACATAGTTAGGGACAAGTCCTTAGCGGAACGATAACGCCAAGTTTTCATCACTTGGGGTAAAAAAGAGACAGTGGTTAATATTCCCGCCACGATCCCGATTAGTTCAATAATATTCACCGCTTATCCTCTTGGCTTAGTTTCTCTCATTTTAAACTGTTGACTATCTAAATTACGCCTGAAGACGGCTCTCTCGACATCATGGGGGTAAAGTGTTCATAAATGTGACATTTTTTCCCCATTGTTGCTATTGAGCGATTACTATCACTGAAGTGCCGATTTGTACCTTTTCAAATAAAGCCTTTATATCTCGATCGCGCATCCTGACGCAACCGTGGGAGACGGCCCGGCCGATGAGATTTTCTTGCGGTGTACCGTGAAAACCGATAAAATTCGCGCCATCGGTCCAAAATCCGATCCAACGCGCCCCTAAAGGGTTGTTTTTTCCCGATGGCACCAGTTGCCCGGTGAAAGGATGTTCCCAGACCGGTTCCCGCACCATCTGAATCACCCTAAATTGTCCCGTCGGGGTTTCCCAACCCCGACGACCGATCGCCACTGGGTAAGAAGCAATTATTTTCTGTCCTTGGTAAACAAAAACCCGTCTTTTTTTTAAATTCAGCAGCAAACGGGTTTCCGTTCGGGTTGCCGTGGTTGCGGGAAGGGAATTGCCCAGACTAATCGGGGGATTGAGGAAAAATTCCCCTATTCCTAGACATAAACAGAGAATCGGCAGCAAAACTCGCATCTGATACCAGCAAAGTCAAAATTTTTATCTGTATTCTAATCTGATTGTGAGGATGTCAAACCGTCGATATGGTGAGTGCGGGGGGGAAGGATAAAATCGGAGTCGAGTTGGGCTAATTCGGTTACCTAAAATGTCGGATGAATGCCCCCGCTAAATTTTTCGACAAGACATCAACCTTTGCGGGGGATGAAATCCGACCAAGATATTAACTGCGAAGCACGATTTTAATTCTACCATTTGTAGGTAAACTGTGTTATACTTAATTTACCCAGGGTCGAGTATTAATCAATGCTAGTCGTAGAAGCGAAGCTAAAAAACGGGACACCAGAGCAATATCACCGGCTTGATGAAGCTATCAAAACTTCTCAGTTTGTGCGTAACTCTTGTGTTCGTTATTGGCGGTCCAATAAGGGGACAACCCGTAATGATCTCCAAAAACTTTGTGCGGTACTAGCTAATAATAAAGAGACACCTTATGTTAATAAATTAAACTCTCA
>NZ_JASJFE010000378.1:0-1825 GCF_030067735.1 Microcystis sp. M53598_WE2
ATTTTCAGGGAAAAAGTACCTGAATTTTCCCCCCAATCACTCCAATGGTCGGCACTTTTTGAGGGAAAAAAAGTCTAAAAACCTTATCCAACAAGGTTTTTAGATTTATTCAGCAAACCCTAAATAATCTAGAGACGTTGTCAGCAACGTCTCTAGCAGTTTTTGCCCTTGTTTGCGTCGGGGTTTCTCGTTCTTGATTTTTGTTAATTTTTGTAAATTTAACTTGTTTTTAAAACCTTTTTCTGTCAGGGATTATCCAAAGAAAAATAGATGAAAGAGGCAAATCGTCAAGAGAATAATCTTGTTTGCTGCCTGATCCCGGTCAATGATAAATTTTAAAATACCTAGTCTTTTACATTTTCCCAACTCTCGGAGTGATCCCCGATGTTAAAAAATCTCTTTGGTGGCAAAAAATCTGACTTTTACCTAGAACTAAAAGAAACCGATGGTGAACAAAAAGCGACAGCAACCACGGCAGCAGCCGCGCCTGTTGTGGAAGCGCCCGCCCCTGCTGTGGAGTCTGCTGCCGCCCCTGTAGCCGAGAAAAAAGCGAAAAAAACTTCTGTTAAGAAAGAAAAGCAAGCAAAAGAAACTCCCGCCGCTCCTGTGAGCGCACCGGCCCCCGTAGCCCCCACTAACGGTAAAGTAGAGCCGCAAGAAGTGGAATTTGCGACAAAATACTTGATTACTCCTAGTATGTCTCGCCGTCGCCCTGGTCCAAGTTTGAATGGTTTCAAAGACATGGCGCGCAAAGCGAAACTACCTGCTAACCGCGGCTAAATCCCCCCCGGATTGCTTTCTCAAAAAAAAAGGAGAGCTTTCTTTGACTCTCCTTTTTCATCAGGGTGCATCTACTGACTCAAGTTTAGCAGAGAGTCTTTTTAGGGTTGGTTATTTAGGTTACTCCCTAGAGTATTTTGGGGATAATTAGGGCCTGCTGAAAAAGTTTTTCGTGGGGACAGGGTGTGGGGTGTGGGGTGTGGGGTGTAGGTTTTTACCGATTCTCATCTGGTCAATTACCTAATTTTCAGAGAAAAAGTCCTGGAATTTTCCCCCCGCTCCCTCCAATGGCTGGCACTTTTTAAGGGGAAAAAAGTCTAAAAGTCTTACCCAACAAGGTTTTTAGATTTATTCAGCAAAGTCTAATTATCACCTGTCTTTTTGGGCAATTTTTAAAACCTAGGACTAGGTTGGCTGGTGGACGGGTGCAAAATCAGCATTCATATTCTTGATTCGGCAACGCCATTAGGGATTAACTTTCGCCGCTCGGATTAGCCAACCGATTACCCCACCCGTAACACCACTGAGGATCGAACTGAGCGAAGCGGTGATCACCACTACCCCGATCTGTTTCCAGTTTTTCAATTCTCCGACTTTTTCGGCGAGATCGGTGGTTTTTCCCGCCGCGTTCTCTATAACTTTAACTCGATCGCTTAAACCCTCTATCTTCGCGTCTAGGGTTCGGATATCGCCTTTAATTTCCGACTGCCCTAACTCTAAATTCTTCTGTCCGTTTTCTATGGTGGTTAGTCGGTTTTCCATGGTGGTTAGTCGGTTTTCGATCGCTTTTTGTCCGTTGGCAATGCCGATAATTAAATCCTCCAATCTTTTTAAATCTTTTTCAGTGGCGGCTGTCATCAGTTAAACTCCTCTTAGTTGAATTTTTCTTGCCCCGATTCGATACTTTATTGATTGCGGATAACTTTCTCATCGGAAATTTTGGGTCTGAAACCCCGCCGTTCTAGGTTGGCTTTACGTTAGAATTAAAAGGCCAGTCTCGAAAACCAAGTGGACGGCGCAGCACCTTGAAAACTCGGCTTAGGGG
>NZ_JASJFE010000619.1:0-2402 GCF_030067735.1 Microcystis sp. M53598_WE2
ACTCTTACAATTAATAGAGACGATTCTCGTTTATAAGTTACCGCTTCTCAATCGTCGGGAGATAGAAACTATGTTTAGTTTAGATGAATTAAAACAAACTCAGTATTTTCAAGATGTGCGCGAAGAAGCGCGTCAGGAAGGTCGTCAGGAAGGCATTGAGCAAGGCATTGAGCAAGGCATTGAGCAAGGCAGACTAAACAAAGCACTAGAGGCTGTCCCTCGTTTGTTAGCCTTAGGGTTAAGCGTTGAGCAAGTCGCATCTGCGTTAGAGTTAGAGGTTAAACAGGTTAGAGCTATACAAAACGGGACATAATCTCCTTATGTCCTCATGTCTAGGATGTCCTGTTATACTAAATCCTGTTTGATTTGATTGATTCAAGCTAATGTTATGGCTAATACTGGGAAAAGTTAAGATTTATACCCCATAGATGAGCGATTAAAAGCAATAATCTCCGCCATTCTACCCCCCCGAATTTGTCAAGTATTCTCCGTTTTTTATTGATGAATACGGAAAAAGCCCATCAGGGAGAGACTGGAAGGGTTAGAAAGTTGAGATTTAACGAGTCCGTTGATGCGGTCTAAGAGCAAGCGCGGATGAAGAAATAAATGGCCATCAGTAGCAGAAAAATATAAAAAGTAATCCGCACCAATCGATCCGGTAATTTCGGTAAAAAACGAGTGGTTACTTGTACACCTAGGGAACCACCGATACCTAAAATAATCCCTTGTAGATAAAGAATATGACCGGCTTGGGCATGAGCGAAACAGGCGGCGATCGAATTGAGTAAAACCACACCTAAACTGGTGACAATGGCGATTTTGATCTTTTCTGCCAAAAAAATCATTTGTAGTGGCACCATGATCGCCCCACCGCCAATTCCGAAAATACCGGCTAGAAATCCAGCGATTCCTCCGGTTAGCAGACAGGCTAGATTAGGATGCAATCTAATGGCAGAAACTGACTCTTTTTGGCTTAAATTTTGCTTGAGATTGGTTAAATAGATATTGAGCAGTAAAAAACAACCAAAAGCCGCTTCTAGGAGGTGTTTGGGGCTATATTTGACCAGATAGACCCCGATAAATGCCGTAAAAATCCCGGGTAAACCTAAGAGGAGAACTCGCTGCCATTTCAGGGAACCTAATCGCCAATTTTGGATCGTACCCCCTAGGGAAGTGAAAACGATCGCTAAACTGCTGGTAGCCACCGATTCCCCGTAACTGTAGCCCAAATTTAACAGGATCGCCACGGAGATAGTGCCACCCCCAATACCGAATAAACCCGCTAATAAGCCCGAAAAAACGCCTGTTATCAGTAAAATCAAGTAATTGTCTGCCATTATCTTCGGTTCATGGCCTTGAAGGGTCTGAATTTGCTATTATACATAGGACTTACTGAAAAAGTAAGGGCGAAGCATTCGGATAGAAAATCTACGGTTTCAGCGATAGTTTATGCCCGAATGCTTCGCCCCTACAGGACTTGCACCTGTTTCGCAAAACCAGCCACTAAAACCCTTACCTCGTCTATATTTCACATTTATTCAGCAACTCCTAATTACATAACCTTTATCCCGGCACTGCTGAGAAACTTACCTATGACTAAAAGAGCTTTACTACTAATTAATCGTCACTCGCGCAAGGGTAAAGAAAACTTTGCTCAAACTGTCGAGCTGCTCAATCATTGGGATTTTGAAATTATCAGCGTCCCTTTGAAAAAGGTAGAAGATATACCTTTTTTGATGGAAAAATATCGCTCTAATATTGATTTAGTTATCGTCGGTGGTGGCGATGGGACTCTTAATGCTATGGTGGATGTGTTGGTGGAAACTCAACTGCCTTTAGGCATTATACCTTTGGGAACGGCTAATGATTTAGCCCGGACTTTAGGGATACCGAATTCTATTGCCGAAGCCTGTCGAATTATTGCGGAAGGTAATTTAAAATATATCGATCTAGGTTGGGTAAATAATAAATACTTTTTCAACGTGGCTAGTTTAGGATTAAGTGTGAAAATTACCCAAAAACTGAACAAGGGTTTAAAGCGACGTTTGGGGATTTTGGCCTACGCTTGGACAGCCCTACAGTTATTAAGTAAAACTCGTCCTTTTACCGCTATGATCGGTATTGATGGCCAAAATATCAAAGTTAAAACCCTACAAATAGCGATCGGAAATGGTCGTTATTATGGGGGAGGAATGCCGATCGCTCATGATGCCCAAATCGACGATCAAAGATTAGATTTATATAGCCTAGAAATTGAACACTGGTGGCAAATTTTCCCGCTTTTATGGACATTACCGCGAGGACAACAGGGTTTATTATCTTGGGTGAGAACTCTTAACGGCAAAGAAATTCAAATTCAGACTCGTAAACCCCATAGTATTAACACCGATGGCGAAATTACT
>NZ_JASJFE010000633.1:0-3365 GCF_030067735.1 Microcystis sp. M53598_WE2
ACGAAAACTTAAATGTTCAAGGCATGGTAAAAAACTCTAAACTAGCTAAATCTATTAATGATGTGGCTTGGTCTATTTTTCGACAATGGTTAGAATATTTTGGATTTAAATATGGTAAGGTTACGGTAGCAGTACCACCCCATAACACGAGTCAAAATTGCTCTAATTGTGGTCAAAAAGTCCCTAAATCTCTATCTACGAGAACCCATATTTGTCCCCATTGTGGCTATGTAGAAGATAGAGATATTAACGCCGCTATCAACATTCTCAAAAAGGGACTAAGTACCGTGGGACACACGGAAACTAATACGCTTGGGGAGAGATTCCCTCTGGTTTGATTGGATACGTCCTGTCAGATTAAGGAAACTCGATGAACCAAGAATCCCTCGCATGAGCGCGACGGGAGTGTCAAGATGGTGCAAGTTTGCGAGATGTGCGGGTTATTTTTGAAGTTTCCCAGGCAAAAACTGGCTCTCAACACTTCGGTTCGCGGTTATTATGGCTACCGGATGGCACTTTATTGGTAGCGATTGGGGACGGGGGCAATCCTCCCCTACAATTAGCGGGGGATTTAATTAGAAAACAGTCCCAAAATCGGCAAAGTCATTTAGGTAGACTTTGCTGAATAAAGCTAAAAACCTTGTTGGGTAAGACTTTTAGACCTTTTGGCAATCAAAAAGTACTGGATATGGGAGTGATCGGGGGGAAATTTAGGCACTTTTTCCCTGAAAATTAGGTAATTGGCCACCTGAAAATGAGTAAAACCCTACACCCTACACCCCACACCCCACACCCTGCCCCCAGGAAAAACTTTTTCAGCAGACCCTAGGTAAAATTATCCGCATCAATGACGATGGTTCTCTACCTAAAGATAATCCTTTTGCCGGTTCTAAAATTTGGAGTTATGGTCATCGGAATATTCAAGGAATCAGCTTTGATCCGATGACTAAAAGAGTTTGGGCAACAGAACACGGAGCGAAAGGAGGGGATGAATTAAATTTAATTGAAAAAGGTAAAAATTACGGTTGGCCAGTGGTTTCTGCTAGTCAAGAGTACGGCACTAATACCCCAGTTTCCAGCGAAGAATCTCGACCCGGTCTGATTGATCCGAAAACAATTTGGACACCTGCGATCGCTCCTTCGGGATTGGTCTTTTATACCGGTAATCGCTTTCCTAATTGGCAGGGAAATTTATTTGCCGGTGGTTTAGTTTCCAGGGATATTCGCCGTCTGTCAGTGTATAAATCGGGTGAAATTATCAATCAAGAAGCGATTCCCATCGGTCAGAGGGTGCGGGATGTGCGTCAAAGTCCCGACGGATTTTTATACCTGCTCACCGATGAAGGTAACGGTCAATTAATTCGCCTTGAACCGCCATCTAATTTGTAAAAGTTCACAGAAATTATTATGGAAACCTTGAAGATTTTTTAGTGAATTCTAGTATAGTTATGTTTGTACGGGAGCAAGCACTCGATTTATGAAGAAAATTTTACAGTTAGTGGGACTAGGTTGCATATTGCCCATGTTCCTCGCAAGTCCGAGTTTAGCGGAAACAGTGGTGGAAAAAGTGGCTCGCACGGGATTTTTGACCGTAGGAACCCGTTTTGATGCGATTCCCTACTCCTACATCAATGATAAGGGGGAATTAGTCGGCTATTCTATGGATGTGTTGGAACGAATTAGAAAACGATTGGAAACTCGTCTCGGTCGTCCCGTCACCCTGCAAATGATTGAAGCTAACCAACCCGGAGAGAAAATTAATCTCATTCGTAGCGGGGAAATCGATATCGCTTGTAGTACGGCTTTTACTTGGGAAAGGGCGAAAGTTGTCGATTTTTCCATCAGTTACAGCATTTCTGGGATTAGGATTTTAGCTAAAAAAGGTAGCAATCTCTCCACTCCTCAATCCCTAATCGGTAAACGCATCGCCTTGGTTCCCACTTCTGCGGCCGTGGATGTGATTAAATTAGTACAACCGCAAGCGACAATTGTTACTACCTACAGCACCGTAGAAGAAGCCCTCGAAGCTTTAAAAACTGGTAAAATTGACGCAATAGCGGGGGATAGCATCTCTTTAGCGGGAACAATCCTCAGAGATAACCCTAAAATCTACGAAATCGTCCCCGAAGAAGCTCTAGCTAATTTTGGCATTGCTTGCATGGTTCCCGAAAATAACTCTACTTTTTTGGATGATGTCAACTATGCCATTGTTAAAATGATGCAGGATTACATCACCAATGATACGGCCACCGTTAGTCAAATCGATCGCTGGTTCGGTAGTCAAGGCATGGTTCCCATCCCCCCAGAATTATTAAAGGGGTTTTTTGCCTTCAAAGTTATCGAACACGCCCAAATTAATCCCCAAGAAGCCAAATAGGAGCATAAATTCAGGTGAATATCAGCAATAAAACTGGTTTAGTCGGCTTTCTTCTCGCTTTATCTGCCTTCGGTCTGACTAGCACCGCTCAGGCCGCCTCAGAGGAGGCTAATCCCATTGAGGCGCGTTTAAGTCGTCTGTCCAGCGCTGTACGCGAACGGGTTAACCAACTGCCGTCCGGTACTGCCGATCCTAGTTTACAAGCTTTAGGCTGGGGAGATGGTGGCGGTCGCGGTTGGGTGAATAGTCGTGTCGGTGGTTGGGGAGATGGTCGCGGTGGTAGTTTCGTTAATGCGCGGCCCTGGGGGAATGGTTGGTCTGACGGTGGTAGTTTCTTTAATTCCCGACCGCGCTGGGGTAACGGTGGCAGTTTCTTCAATCGTCGGTAAGTAAGGTTGGGTGAGGCGATAACTTTATCCTCGTCCCAACCCCGGTTTTACGATGAAATCTAGGGTGATTATTTTGAGGCAGAAAGACTCCATCAAGACGAAAAGAAAGTTGTTTGACTTCCACTGAGTCAAAGCGGTAGTTATTCGCTTCGGTGATAGGGAGTTGAATTAATTCAAAGAAGATAGAGGGGAATGATTGAAAGAGTTGATAAAAAATCGTGTCAGTTTTCATGCTTTTATTTTACAAGGCGATCGCATTTTTTTATGTCCCGTTTTGTATAGCTCTAACCTGTTCAACCTCTAACTCTAACGCGGATGCGACTTGCTCAACACTTAACCCTAAGGCTAACAAACGAGGGACAGCCTCTAGTGCTTTGTTTAGTCTGCCTTGCTCAATACCTTGCTCAATGCCTTGCTCAATGCCTTGCTCAATGCCTTGCTCAATGCCTTGCTCAATGCCTTCCTGACGCGCTTCTTCGCGCACATCTTGAAAATACTGAGTTTGTTTTAATTCATCTAAACTAAACATAGTTTCTATCTCCCGACGATTGAGAAGCGGTAACTTATAAACGAGAATCGTCTCTATTAATTGTAAGAGT
>NZ_JASJFE010000033.1:0-1255 GCF_030067735.1 Microcystis sp. M53598_WE2
CGGGCGGTGGTGAGAATTAATTGAACCAAGATTTAGAAAGCTTGTTCAACTTCGGCGATTTCGGGAATCACTTCCCGGAGACGGCGTTCGATGCCCATTTTTAGGGTCATGGTGGAACTGGGACAGGAACCGCAAGCGCCTTGAAGACGCAGTTTGACGACTGGCCCGTCGATTTCGACTAATTCCACGTTACCACCATCCGCCATCAGGTAGGGGCGCATTTCATCTAAAACTTGTTCGACGTTATTGGGAGTCAGTGTTAAAGACATAATCAGCTTCTGGTCAGAGATTTATTAGAGTGTAGTTACTTCGATCCTAACGCTTTTTGGGCGGGGATAACCCTTAAGATTCTAAAAGCTGCAGATTGATAAAAGTAAATTCTGTGGTGGATTTTTCGCCCCCGGCCTCGATTGCGTTAATCACTTGACAGGAGGGTAAATAATAATTACCGATTTTTTCGTAGGTTTCCTTAAAGTCACGTTTTCCCTTTAATTCATCGGTTTTAGCATTGCGGAAAATGGCATTATAGCGAATAGAAATATAACCTTCTCCCGTATCGAGACTTTCCTCGGTATTAATAGTAAAAGCCATCGGTCCCATGACTCGACTGACTTGACAGATTTCCTGGCCGCGGACCTTATAATTAGACCCCATCGCATCGCCGGTGACAAGAATTTCTACCGCACCGGTGGGATCATCTTGCCCGAAATTAAACTGGTTTTTGCCGTGGGAGGCATCAAAATTGCCTCTTTTACGGTGAGTAACGATGTCGCGCATTTGATTATAGATACTTTCTTGCACTTTCTCGTCATCAATGCCCGTTACTTCCACACTATAATCGGCATTAACTTGAATTTTGCCTGTATGGACTTCCTCCCCTTGGGTGAGGATAATATCAGCAGTGTAACCGGGGAATCCTTCATCCCAAGTGTAACGGTTTTCGTAGGCGGAGCGGAAAATATCTCGGGCGTTCGTCGTGGCTACAGTCATAATCGCTTTACTTGTGTTGATAACTCTATTTATATCATTGTCGCTGATTTTTTCACCTCTGGCCGAGATTTCTAGAAAACTAGATGAATTTGACAGCTTAGGGAAAAAGTCAGTTAGAATCGATTAAAGACCCGTCCCTTGCTCAATTGCCATAAATCTAAATAAGCAGAAAATAAACATGAGCAGTTATGACAAAATTAAGTCCAAAAGTTAATGCAATTATTCGTTCTGGTGAACAACAAGGATATGTAGTTGAATGCGTGGA
>NZ_JASJFE010000466.1:0-3183 GCF_030067735.1 Microcystis sp. M53598_WE2
CGGTGCGCGGTATCCAAATCATGAGCGAAATGATTCAAACCATGGCTACTGAGGCGGGTATTGCCGACACCTCTTTGATCGCTGAACCCTTTGATCATCTCACTCGCGAATTAAGCGAAGTGTCTATCTAATATTGAACGAACCTGCGTCAGTCCCCACTCTCAGCCTAGGGGAGTGGGGAAGATGCAGCAAGGGGAACCATTAAGTGGTTCTCCTGGTGCGGAAGTCTGAGGCAACCGCCATCGACGAAGAAGCGTCAGAAACTTCCCACTCAGCCAAGGGGTGGGGAACAGTTGATTAAAACATTGTCCAGCTTTCTTTGACCCATGACTCTCCCCTCGGATTTTCCCCTAGAACCACCGGCTACCAATAAAGATCCCCATCGTGATTATCGCGGACTCGATCGCGATAAACTCACCCCCATGTACCAGCATTATGTGGAGGTAAAAGAAACCTATCCCAATGCTCTTTTACTCTATCGTGTGGGCGATTTTTTCGAGTGTTTCTTTCAGGATGCGGTGATTATCTCCAGAGAATTAGAATTAGTTCTCACCAGCAAGGAAGGGGGTAAAGGGATTGGGAGAGTCGCCATGACCGGGGTTCCCCACCACGCCCTAGAGCGCTATAGTCGTTTATTGGTGGAAAAAGGCTATGCGGTGGCGATTTGTGACCAAGTAGAGGATTCAACGGAAGCAGCCGCCGAAAAACGGCTCGTAGAACGCGCTATCACCAAACTGCTCACCCCCGGAACCCTCACCGATGAGGGAATGTTAAACGCAAAAAAGAATAATTTTCTAGCCGCAGTGGTGATCACCGGAGAAAATTGGGGATTAGCCTATGCAGATATCTCCACCGGAGAATTCTACACCACCCAAGCCAGCGATTTAACGGCTTTAAGCCTAGAATTAAGCCGTTTACAGCCCTCAGAAATCCTTTTTCCCATCAATGCCCCCGATTTAAACCGTATTTTGCGCCCCGGGGAAAAATCTGACCATCTCCCCCCCTGTTTACCCGATAGTTTTTGTTATTCTCTCCGTCCCCAAACTATCTTTACTCTCACAGAGGCGAAAAATCGTCTCTTAATCACCTATAAAATGCGTTCCCTAGAGGGGATGGGCTGCGAACATTTACCCCTTGCTATTCGCGCAGCCGGAGGCCTATTAGAATACATTGAAGATACCCAAAAAGCCAATCAAGTCCCCCTACAACCTTTAAAAACCTACTCTATCTCCGAATTTTTGATTTTAGATGGGCAAACCCGTCGCAACCTTGAAATTACCCAAACGGTGCGCGATGGTAGCTTCTATGGTTCTCTATTATGGGCGATCGATCGTACTTGTACGGCCATGGGTAGTCGCGCCTTACGTCGTTGGTTACTGCAACCCCTCTTAGATTCTCGCGGTATTCGCGCCCGTCAAGATACTATCCAAGAGTTAAAGGATAATCCCGCCCTGCGCCAAGATATTCGGCAAAAATTAAGGGAAATCTACGATATAGAACGTTTAAGCGGTCGTGTTGGCGCAGGAACGGCTAACGCCCGCGATTTACTTTCCCTAGCGGCATCTTTAGTCAAATTAGCCGATTTAGCGGCTTTGGTTGCTTCGGGAAATTCGCCCTATTTGAAAGCTTTACAGCAAATTCCCGCCGATTTAGAAAAATTAGGCCAGCAGGTGATAGCGCATCTGGTGGAATCTCCCCCGCTGCATCTGAAGGAAGGGGGGGTGATTCGCGAGGGAATTGATGCCCAATTGGATGCCCTGCGGCGCGACTATCAGGAAGTAATCGATTGGTTTAAGAATCTGGAGACGACAGAAAAAGAAAGAACGGGTATTAGCAACCTTAAGGTTAATTATAACAAAACTTTCGGTTATTATATCAGTTTACCCCGCAGTAAAGCCGATTTCGCCCCAAAAGATTATGTGCGTAAGCAAACTTTAGTCAATGAGGAACGTTATATCACCACCGAGTTAAAGGAGAAAGAAAATATAATTCTGACGGCAGTAGATGAATTAAATAAGTTAGAATACGAGATTTTTAGCGATTTACGCCGTCAAGTGGCCGAATTTTCCCCAGAAATTCGGGAAGTGGCCACAAAAGTCGCCGCTTTGGATGTGTTGGCAGCATTGGCAGAAATCGCCGTTTATCAGGGATATTGTCGCCCAGAAATCGCGGATGGTCGTCTTATCGATATTAAAGATGGTCGTCATCCCGTGGTGGAACAATCCCTTGGGGCTGGCTTTTTTGTGCCGAATTCGATTAATTTGGGCAATCAGGAGGGTTTAGAATACCCCGACTTGATTATTCTCACCGGTCCCAATGCTAGTGGCAAAAGTTGTTATCTGCGACAGGTGGGATTAATTCAATTGTTGGCCCAAACCGGCAGTTTTGTCCCAGCAAAGTCGGCCAAAATCTCGATCTGCGATCGCATTTTCACCCGGGTGGGGGCTGTGGATGACCTCGCTACGGGCCAATCCACCTTTATGGTGGAAATGAACGAAACCGCCAATATTCTCAATCACGCCACAGACAGATCATTAGTATTATTAGACGAAATTGGCCGGGGGACAGCCACCTTTGACGGTTTATCCATAGCTTGGTCTGTGGCGGAGTATTTAGCCACGGTACTGCAATCGCGGACGATTTTCGCCACTCACTACCACGAACTGAACGAATTAGCTTCAATTTTAGAGAATGTAGCCAATTATCAGGTAACGGTCAAAGAATTACCCCATGAGATAGTATTTTTGCACCAAGTACGACCGGGAGGTGCGGATAAATCCTATGGTATCGAAGCGGGGAGATTAGCCGGTTTACCAGCTTCTGTGATCGATCGTGCCATGCAGGTGATGGGTCAAATCGAAAAACATAGTAAAATTGCGATCGGTTTGCGTCAAGGAATTAAGAAAATTAAACCAGTTAAGTCGGATAATCCCCCATCTCTGCAGCAGTTAGATATTTTTGATGACAGTAAGTAGGTATGTGTTAAAAATTATCAGACACCCCCCTTATCAAGGGTAGATCCCCCCGCCTATCGGCACCCCCCTTATCAAGGGGGGCAGGGGGGATCGAACCTAAAATTCATTTTTAATTTAATTATAACCAACAACTTAATAACTGGATTTGGTATCAGTTATAGCTAAAAACTTCGCTACTTTCTGTTTACTGATTACTGATTACTGATCA
>NZ_JASJFE010000645.1:0-3046 GCF_030067735.1 Microcystis sp. M53598_WE2
GGGTTAGCGGTAGCGTAACCCATGCAGGCGTTGGGTTTCATGCTTCAACCCAACCTACGTTCATCTTATATTTAATTCCACTGATAACTGTAAACTTAAAACTCACACCTGATAACTGGTAACTGAATCACTGATAACTGATAACTGATAACTGATAACTGATGTGGGGGGCTATAATGGGAAAAAATAGCTCATCCATCAATCTTATGAGTCAAGGATCACGGCAAGAAATAAAAACCCAAGCAATAATCCTCGCTACCTTTGTGGCGATTTTTTGGCTGTTAGAGATTTTAGATAAATTTGTTTTTCGGGGCAGTTTAGACAATTTCGGGATTATGCCCCATCAAGTCATCGGATTGCGGGGTATTCTGTTCGCACCTTTCCTACACCGTGACTTTCCCCATCTTATCGCTAATACGGTTCCTTTCCTGATTCTCGGTTGGTTGGTGATGTTACAGGAAACCAGCGACTTTTTTATTGTGACTGGGTTAACTATGCTGGTGGGGGGGTTAGGAGTCTGGTTATTTGCTGCTCCGGGATACATCCATATCGGGGCAAGTATCTTGATTTTTGGCTATTTAGGTTTTTTATTACTGCGGGGCTATTTCCAGAGAAATATTCCTTCTATACTCTTGTCAATTCTAGTCTTTTTACTCTACGGTGGCACAATTTGGGGCGTTTTGCCTTCCCGTCCGGGGATTTCTTGGCAAGGACATTTATTTGGCTTTCTAGGCGGGGTTTTAGCCGCCAAATTAATCGCCACCGAAAAGAAACATTATTCCTAAATGGGGGAACCTTCTATCTCGCTACATACTTCGTAAAAATCGGTGACAGGCGGTTTTGCAAATAGAGGAGCCATGGATTTCAGCAATAATTCATGGTCTTCGCTTTTATTTGCCTCCATATCATCGATTTTATCCCAGATGATTACGGCAATTCCTTCATCGGTTCCGGGTTTTTGCAACAGAAAAGCCCCCTGGAATCCCGTAGAATAGGTGGAAACGGCCTTTTCGTAGAGTTTTTGGGCTTCGGAAAAACACCCCGGTTTGAATTCACCAATAGCCACATAGGCGTATTTATGTTTGAGAAAATCGAGAAATTCTGGCATGGCAATGAGGGGAAATGGAATAAATCTTTCTTTCTACTCTCATTAAAACTTAGATCGATCGCCCCCTCCGCCCCATCGACATATTTTTTTAACTAAGCTTCCCCAATTGTCTCTTTTTTTGTTAGCTTATATGTAGTCGTTATGAGTTTGTATAAGTTCTATGATCAAAATCGTTGGTATTAATGGCAGTTTACGCCCCGGATCCTATAGTGCGATGGCGTTAGAAGTTGCTATCAGTCGAGTACAGGGGTTAGGGGTAGAAACAGAGATAATTGACCTGAGAAAACTCTCTTTACCCTTCTGTAACGGGGGAGATGACTATTCTGACTATCCCGATGTGGCCAAAATGCAGCAAACGGTTAAATCGGCAGCGGGATTAATTTTGGCGACACCGGAGTATCATGGCAGTGTCAGTGGTGTGATGAAGAATGCCCTAGATTTAATGAGTTTTGAGGAGTTATCGGGAAAGGTTGCCGGATTAATCAGTGTTTTAGGCGGCCAATCCAATAGTAACGCCCTAAATGATTTAAGAATCATTCTCCGTTGGGTTCACGCTTGGGTAATTCCGGAACAAATTGGCTTAGGACAAGCGTGGAAAGTCTTCAACGAAGAAGGAGAAATCCTTGACGAGAAGCTTTCCCAACGTTTTGACGCTTTTGCGCGAAGTTTAGTCGATAATACCCGTAAACTCAACGAGATCTAGTGATATCGATGGTGATTTTACCGGTGAAATGGGGAATTGGAGCGGCAGGTTTCGATAATTGTACTCTTACCTGTCGCACTCGATCGAGTTGTAGGATATCCTCAGCGATAACCGTGGCCAATTTTTCCACTAGGGCAAATTTGCTGGTTTCAATCTGGTGTTTGACAATTTTGATCGCCTGTCGATAATCTAGGGTATCTTCAATCGCGTCACTTTTGCCAGCAATGCTGATATCAAGTTCTAGGGATAAATCCACCTCAAACCATTGACCTAAAACCTGTTCTTCGGCCAGATATCCTGTGTAACCGTAGGCACGAATGCCTGTAAAGTGAATAGTATCCATAGATAGTTAAAGTGAAATACTCTCAAGGTCGTTGAGAGCTTCCTGCTTCAATGGGATGCGCTTTCTACCTCGAAAGATAGCCAGTCTTACCTTCCCGACCCTGGCAGAAGTCCTAGTTCCTAAGACCCATACTTTTTCTTGCAACACGACCCGCCGAAGCTCGGTTATCGCTTAAGGAATAGTGGTCAAGATATGTTCAGGGTAGCACAGTTTTTGAGAATTGTCTATATGTTGGTCAGCATTACAGCAATTCCAAATTTAAGGTTTCATGACATAAAAATCCTTATGACAAGAGGGTTGTACAATTCTTAACATTTGGATTGCTCTCTGAAATGGCGCAAAATCGTTCCGAATTTATTTTTGCTGTCAGCATTACAGCAATTCAGAATGTAGCAAATGATACGGAACATCAAACACTTTTGCCAGGTACATCCCAATCCAACATCAAGAAGAATTAACGAGAGCAATAGGGACGGCATCATCGAGCATAAAGTCTAGAAGGTGATGCCAGCTTTCAAACAACAGATACTTGGTCAGACAAATATACTTTGCACGGCTACAACTTGCATTTTTTACTCAAGGACAATAATATAGTTTAAGAGTCATAATTAGAAGCAAAGCACTCATTGAAAACATGATTAACTTAGAATTCACGGAAGAAGAAAAGAACTCACTGTATTATGAAAGATTTCATCATCCCCATCCCCGGGTTCAACTTAAGATGGAAGTTCTGTGGTTAAAGAGTCAAAAGATACCGCACCAAAAAATTTGTCAGTTAGCAGGAATCTCGCCAAATACCTTATTAACTTATCTTCGAGATTATCAAGAAGGCGGAATAGAAAAATAAAAAGAAATCAACTTCTATCGCCCTAAAAGTGAATGAGAGTCTCAA
>NZ_JASJFE010001042.1:0-8839 GCF_030067735.1 Microcystis sp. M53598_WE2
GTGGGGTGTGGGGTGTGGGGTGTAGGGTTTTACCGATTTTCAGGTGGTCAACTACCCAATTTTCAGGGAAAAAGTACCTGAATTTTCCCCCTGATCACTCCCATATCCGGTACTTTTTGATTGACAAAAGGTCTAAAAGTCTTACCCAACAAGGTTTTTAGATTTATTCAGCAAACCCTATATAGACATTTTGTCAAGCATTTTTCAGAAAAATTAACAAATAACTTCCCGTTTTAGATAGGGTTGCAGCACTTCCGGCACTTTTACCGTCCCGTCCGGCTGTTGATAATTTTCTAGGATAGCAGCCATAGTACGACCGATCGCTAATCCCGAACCGTTGAGGGTGTGGACAAAATTAGTGCCTTTTTGCCCTTTTTCTTTAAAGCGAATATTTGCCCGTCGTGCTTGGAAGTCTCTAAAATTAGAACAACTGGAAATTTCCCGATAGGTATTAGCCGAAGGTAGCCACACTTCTAAGTCATAACATTTGGCTGCCGAAAAACCCAAGTCACCGCTACACAATTCAATCACCCGATAGGGCAACTGTAAAGCTTGCAGGATTGCCTCCGCATTAGCGACTAAACTTTCATGTTCCCCAGCAGAAGCGTCAGGATGGACGATTTTGACCATTTCCACCTTATTAAATTGATGCAAACGGATCAAGCCCCTCGTATCTTTGCCATAGCTGCCCGCTTCTCGACGAAAACAAGGGGTATAGGCACAGTGTTTGATCGGTAATTGCTCCGATGAGAGGATTTCATCGCGATAGAGGTTAGTTACTGGTACTTCTGCCGTTGGTGCTAACCAAAGCTCATCATCTCGACATTTAAAGCTTTCTTCCGCGAATTTTGGCAGTTGTCCCGTCCCGCGCAGGGAGTCACTATTAATCAGAATTGGCGGTAAAACTTCTGTATAACCGGCGACAATATGGCGATCAAGCATAAAATTAATTAAAGCTCTTTCTAGGGCTGCCCCGAGCGCGATAAGATTAACAAAACGACTCTGGGCGATCTTTACTGCCCGTTCAAAGTCTAAAATGCCCAATTTTTCCCCAATTTCCCAGTGAGGCAAAATATTCGGGTTGGTGGGTTTATATTCCTCTCCCCAGCGTCTGACTTCGACATTTTCCCGTTCATCCTTACCGATGGGAGTGGTTTCACTGGGTAAATTGGGTAAATCTAAGATTTTTTGGTCAATAGCCGCTTTAATTGCTTTTTCCTGCGGTTCTAATTGAGCTAGTTTACTTTTAATCTCGTTTCCTTCTGTTTTCAGCACCAAAATTTCGGGACTGTTGGCATCGCTGCCACTTTTAACTTTTTGTCCCACCAGTTTACCGATTTCGTTCCCCCGGCCCTGTAAACTGCTGCGTTCTAACTCTAAAGCCTTCTGTTGTTGATTTAACTGGAGAATAGGGGCAATATCATAACTACCTCCCCGACTATCTAAGCGTTTCTGTACTTCCTCTGGATTTTCTCTAATTTGCTTTAGGTCTAACATGGTAAGTGGGTGGGTGGAATTAAATATAAGATGAACGGAGAACGTAGGTTGGGTTGAAGCATGAAACCCGACGCCCGCTCATGTTACGCTACCGCTAACCCATCCTACAAATAATTGTGCCTCCCTACTTACAAGTCAGTAAAAAATAAAAATTAAGTGGGGGAGTCGGGGAATTGGCAGCCTGAGGGGAAATGTTCTCAACCCCTAACCAATGGTCAATAATAACTCAAAACTTAACTAAAATATCGGTTAAAAGCCGCCGGTAAAATTAGCGGCAGCGGAAACTGGGGTATATTTAATTTTGGTGTCTGGAGTTAAGTCTCATGCTCAAATATCTGCCTGTTAAATTCCTGCGTTTTTTAGCGATTAGCTGTCTTGTCACGTTAATTTCTCTAGGATTTGACCGTTTACACCCCGTTAAAGCTAATCCCACCCTCATAGCTCAAAATGCTTGGGCCGGGGCCTCCTTCCCTGTGGAAAACTTTCAAACCTATACCTCTGGTTTCGGTTATCGTTCCTCTCCCATGGATGGCAGTCAACAATTTCATGCCGGGTTAGATCTGGCCGCACCCTTGGGCAGTTATATTCGCAATTGGTGGACTGGCAGAATCGTCGAATTATCCGATCATACAGGCTGTGGCACCATGATTAAGATGCAATCCGGTCAATGGACACATATTTATTGTCATCTCATGGGTTCGGTTCAATCCGATAGCCGCGGTACTTTTTTGATTGACATGGAAGGGGGAATCGTCCTTACTCTCGGTCAGGATATACCGGCAGGGGCCCGCATGGCTAGAGTGGGAATGACCGGACGCACCACCGGACCACACCTGCACTGGGGACTGATGTACGGCAATCAATACGTTGACCCCGCTTTGGTTTTAAATGCTATGTACGGTTCTAATCCTTCGGGTAATAGTTAAGAGAATCTGCGATCGCATTCTGTTGAGAAAAAACATCGCTGCCCAGATTTAGTGAATAACGAGGGACACTGCTAGAATTAAGCTGATCGATTCAGGTATATCCAGATAAAATGCGAATATTAACCCTTGTACCGGGAGGAATTAGCGATCAACTGCTGTTTTTTCCCACTCTAGAAACTCTCCGGCAAACTTACCCCCAAGGTACTATCGATGTTTTGGTCGAACCGAGAGCAAAGGCTGCCTATCGTCTCTGTCCCCAGGTTAAGGAAGTGCTTTTATTTGACTATCGAGATCAGTACGGATTAGCGGATTATTTAAATATTTTGGGAGTAATTCGGGACCGGGAGTACGAAATCGCCATTAGTCTCACCAATCGTCCTGCTATCAATCTTTTACTCTGGTTAAATGGTGTCCCTAACCGTATAGGCTATGAAAATAATGGCAGCTGGTTCTTATCGCAACAAGTACCCCGGCCAACGGAAGGCTATCTAGCGGATAATTATCAGGCACTGGTCAAAGGGTTAAAGATTGCTCCACCCTGTCCACCTTTAAAACTAACCTTGAATCGCGATGATATCGATTGGGCCGAAATGGAGCAGCAACGCCTCAATATCAAGGATAGCGGCTATATTCTCCTCTACGCTGGCGGTAGCGATCTGAGCATCAGCCAAGGACTGGAAACGCTTTATCCCCTAGAGAGTTGGCTAGAAATTATCCAAGGTATTCGCCATCAACAACCAGATTTGCCAATTGTAGCGATCGAGGGAGAGCTGGATGAAGCTTGGGTTTTAGCGCTCAAAGCCATGGATAATAACTTAAAAGTGTCCAGAACGGCCGATATCGGTAAAATGGCGGCTATGATCGCCGGTGCTAATTTATTATTAGCTACCGAAAGTGTCCCTTTACAGTTAGCCGTGGCCGTGGGAACCTATACCCTCTCTCTGCTGGTTCCTTCGTTGTCTAAGAGAGTTTTACCGAGCGGGGGAGAGCGTCATCGATATATTGAAGCTAATACGGGAAAAGTCGCCGATATTACTCCCGAAACTGTCTTGAAAAAGATTTGGGGCAGGTAAAGAATCGGGTTTCGATCGCTTTTCTCTTGGCTCGAAACCCGAAAAAAATCAGCATCAAGGCTCAATTTTGCGATTGAGATAACTGACTTTTCAACGATTCTAGGGAGGCCCAACGACCATCGATGGCAGTATTTTCCGGAAGAAAAAAATCCGGTGGTTGACAATTGGCTCCGCAGAGTTGACGGGGGGGTAAAGTTAGACACAACTGCTCGTATAACCACATTTGCGGGTCAAAATCCCCGTTAGGATCGAGAGTTTCCGAGAGGTCTTCGTAGGCTATTTCTCGCTCTAGAGGATAGGAGTGATCGTAGTCTTTATTTTTGTCTAGCCAGATTAATTCGGAAGTGTTTAATTGCAGACGATGATTATATTGTTGTAAACAGCGATCGCAGGTTAAGGTGACGATGGTTTCTGCTTTCACCGATACTTCCAAAAAATTGCCCCCATGTCTAACCAGCAAGGTCCCCCGCACTGGTGTCAAGGTTTCTAGACCGGGGATAAAATTATCGATGATGATGACTCTTTGTCGATCAGGAGATTTGAGGAGGTGGGGGATAAAAATAGTTTCCATAGATAACTCCTGTATCATTTATCGGTTATCGGGTGTCAACTGCGTTAGCGAGTAACGCCACCATAATTGCTCGGTGACAATCTTTACTTATATCAGCTTATCGCAGACTGACCTCTAGAGACATAGACCAGTCCTAGACTGTGGGGTGTGGGGTGTGGGGTGTATTTTCAGTGAACAGTGAACAGTAAACAGTAATCAGTGAACTGAAAACTCACATCTGATAACTGATAACTGATAACTGATAACTGCATTTGACAGGCTGTCTGTTGATCGAGCGAGAAAGTTTCCTCAGAATTGGGAGTATATGCACAAAGATACTCCTATGTCAACGGTTTTGAAAAATTTTCTTCCTCGCCTCGGTGGATTGGTTATTGTTGCACTGCTCTGCTCGCTTGTGCTGGGGGGATGGCCTCGGCAGGGAAAAGCGGCTCAATCAGTACATTTGTCCTACTGGTTGCGATCGGGAATTGAACAACTAGAGGCGGGTAATTATCAGCAAGCTTTGCAGGATTTCAATCAGTCGATCGAACGGGAAAATAACTTGGCCCTAGCCTACAGTAATCGCTGTTTAACTGAGATTTATTTGCAGGATTATCTCCACGCTTGGCAGGACTGCACCCGCTCTTTACAACAGCAATCCGATAATTATCTAGCCCATTTCCATCGGGGTTTAGCTTTTTATCGTTTGGGAGATTATCCACAGGCGCTGACCGATTATAACCAGACTATCCGGTTAAAACCCACCTATTATCAAGCCTACTATAATCGGGGTTTAGTTCAGGCAGCCATGAAAAATTATCCCCTTGCCCTAGCCGATTTTAATCAATCCTTGCGTCAAATTACTAACTGGCAACCCGACACTTTAGCCACTATTTATAATGATCGAGGTTTATCTCATTTAGCCCTCCACAATTTTACCTCAGCCAAAGCGGATTTTAATCAAGCTCTCCGGTTAAATAAAAATAACGCTTCAGCCTACTATAATCTAGCTTGTACCGCTCACCAATTAGGTGAATACGACCGCTCGATCGCTCATTTAAATCAGGCGATTGCCATCGATCCTTTTTATGCCGATGCTTATATTAGAAGGGGATTACTGCGGCATCAATTGGGTTATTATCAATCAGCTTTAGCGGATTTAAATCAAGGAGCCAATCACCTCTATCAACAGGGATTGCACCACAATTATCAGCAAATCCTCGCCCTCATCGAGCAGATTCACCAACAGTTACTTTCCTTACCATCTCCCATTGTTTAAAAGAGCGATCAATATTATAAAGGAAAGCGCTTCATGGCTGTGACGGCGAGACGGGCATTATCTTTAAGGACTTGGGAAACTCGGGGAATTTGGGGAATTTGCCAGAGAACATCGACGGTGCGCCGTAATAATCGCACTAGATCTCCCTCATCGAGGCTAGTATTTTCGCACAATTCCGGCCAAGATGTCCCCTGGGCCCAACGGGAGGCAATCCCCATCAGTTGGGTTTCTAACCAGACGGGAATAGTGATATCGTAGCGAGATTGAGCTTGATAGAGTAAACGGCGAACTTCTCGCAGACCGGGGGAATTTCCCTCTCCTTGTCGCAAAATATCGATAACTTCTGGCACAGGCGGGTAATTGCACCAAGTATCGGGGCGAGGGGGTTCCGTAATCATGGCGCTGATGGCGGCGGCTAGTTGGCTAGGAGTCAATCTGTCCAAATCTCCGGACATCATCGCTAATCCTAACCAGAGTTCATTTTCCCCGCGAATAGTGGCCGCCGCTTCTCCGAGGGGAGTGGGCAAATAAACCTCTAATGCTTGGAATTCTCGCAAAATCTCGATTAGATTCAGAAATTCTTCCCAGTAGTAGGATTTACGGGATTGTTGTTTTTGGTATTTAATCTGGGCTTTGTGTAACTTATCGCGAGCAATCTCTCGATCGTAGTATAATTTCATCAATCGCCCCGGATTTTTGCGTTTTTGCAGGGGATGAGCGGCAATTTGACTATTGACAATTTCAATTCTTTGTGCCTGTGTTTCCAGTTCCACCACCGGTGGGATGCCCTGCACTTGTTGGGGGATGAAATCGGCGATCGCCTGAGTATTTTCCTCACCCTTGCGCCACCCCCCTAGGGAAACTGCTGCTAGGGAAGGGGGTATCAGTTCGCCTAATTCCGCGGGAGAGAGAAAACCTCGATCGATCTCGCTAATATCGGCATAGGCGGCTAAATACCAGCGATTATCACTGCCTAAACAAACAAGAGTTCGCACTTGACCAGCGCCGTGCAGGGTATTGACAAAGATAGCGGGGACGGGGACGGGGACCTTAATATGTTTGCCCTTGAGATGGAGGATAGTTCCGACGGGAATATTCGGCAATTTTAGATGTATTTCCTGTCTTTTCTGGGCTTCTGACTGACTAGCGATGATTTTATACAGTCTTTCTTCTTCCCGCAGTCTTTCCCGTAGCTTTTCGTAACTGAAGACCTGCTCCCGCTCGATACCGGCTAACTCCATATCCAACTTAGCTAATTCGGTGGTTAAGGCGGTAATCTGTTGTCGTTCGGGGCTTAACTTCAAACGAGCGAGATATTCGGCGAAACTGCGCTCTAAGAGGTCTTTGGCCTCCTCTAGACTGTGTTTTTGCAGGAGATTTAAGACCATGCCGTAACTGGGCGCAAAACAGCTTTGCAGGGGTTCCGGTTGGGCGGTGGCCAGAAAAGCCGCTTCTTTTGCCCCTTCAAAGGGCGTTTGTACTGTCACCACATGGCCCACCGCGTCCATTCCCCGGCGACCCGCCCGGCCGGCAATCTGGACAAATTCCGAGGGAGTCAGCATACTATGGCCATCATCGGTGCGTTTGGAGAGGGCCGAGATAACGGTGGTGCGGGCGGGCATATTAATCCCGGCCGAGAGGGTAGCGGTGGCAAAAACCACCTTAATTAAACCGGCTTCAAAGAGTTGTTCGACTAATTCTTTCCAGAGGGGTAAAATCCCAGCATGGTGAACACCACAGCCCCGGGTGAGGGGTTCCACTTGGTCGGCGCGCACCAATTGGGAAGCACTGGCCAGGAATTCAAATAGTTGATTTTTCGTCTCGGGGTCGGCGGTTAAGAGGCTGAGGAGTTGCTCGTCAGACTGGGGGTTATTAGCGAAAAAAGCCAGTAATTTCTGGTGTAGGGGCGGATTTTCGACGGCAAAGAAGGAAATGGTCAGTTCTTGCAGATTGGGATTATCTTCCAGGAAGAAAATGAGTAAACGGTAGTAAATGGCTCTAGCTTCTTCTGGATTAACGAGATTGAGGTTTTTTAGCTCTCGAATCGCCTGATCGCAACCTTTGCGGCTGAAAATGACGTAAATAGCCGGGAGCATATCCTTGTCCCGCAGAGTGGTGACAATGGAGGCGATGGTGGGACAATCTTCTCGTTTTAAGCGTCGGGGTTTGCCGTGGCCGACTTTTGAGCGTAGTTTCGGGTTAACTTTGCTCTGTTTTGGGTCGAGCAGCGGGAATAATCCCTCTTTATTGGCGAAATAAAAGCGCAGGGGGACGGGGCGAAAATCGGAGTTAATTAGCTCGCAGCTGGAGGTCTGCTGATTGTCGCCGGGTTGGGGCAGTTGCCGCACCCAGTTAATCCAGTCGGTGAGTTCTCCGGGGTTGCCGATGGTGGCGGAGAGGGCTACTAATTGGATACTAGGGGGACAGTAGATAATTGATTCTTCCCAAACGGTGCCGCGACCTCGATCACTGATATAGTGACATTCATCGAGAACCAGGGTTTCCACGTTTTCTAGGGAAGTGCCTACCTGACCGATCGGGGTCTTATACAGCATATTGCGAAAAATTTCTGTAGTCATGACTACAATTAATGCTGAAGGATTGATCACCACATCGCCGGTAATCAATCCCACTTCGGCAAAGAGCAGCGGGGAATCCTCATCGCCATCGGTGGGGGTGCGACCGAATTTTTCTTGAAAATCCCGGAATTTTTGGTTAGAAAGAGCTTTCAGGGGAGTGGTGTAGAAAACCCGTTTGCCCCTTTCTAGGGCGCGATAGATAGCGTATTCTCCGATTAAAGTTTTGCCGGAACCCGTGGGAGCGCAGACAACCACTGATTTACCGGCAGCAAGAGCGGCGATCGCCGAGTGCTGGAAGTCGTCGAGTTTAAAGGGAAAAATGGTTTTGAGATTCAAAGAAGTAGGGTTAAGGGACTCTTTCACGTCAAGTCTAAGAGGAGAAATTTTTTTAATTGTGGCTATTCTGGCTGGCTTTTTTGATTCTAGTCGAAAAAGGCGTACTTCTAGAAACTAGGGACAAGCTTAACCTTTGGGGGTGATGCCCAATCCCATCATACTTCATTTTTATCAGAAATGCTGTAAGCTAAGAGGTATTTAAACCGCTTATTCTTAGATTAGCCGAATCTCTCCCAATCCCTTTACTGTTGACTCTTGCCTCTTGCCTCGTCTCAACAAGCAATTTAAATTACGAACAGCTTATCACTAATAATTGTATCTCTATTTTCTCCTTAACTTGATTACTTATACTGACTGATGATGATTAAATTTTCTACTGAAGACTGTCTAGTTTTAGTTGTTGATGATGTGGGCAAAAATCTCCAATTAGCTGTGGAGATTCTTGATTCTGCTGGTTATGCCACCAGTTTTGCTAGTAGTGTTAAACAGGCAATAGAACGAGTAAAAACTGCTAATCCTGACCTAATTCTTCTTGACTTAATGATGCCAGATATGGGGGGAATAGAACTTTGTCGAAGACTAAAAACTGACACTTTATA
>NZ_JASJFE010000902.1:0-1231 GCF_030067735.1 Microcystis sp. M53598_WE2
GGGGTTTGATCCCCCCTGCCCCTGCCCCCCTTATTAAGGGGGGTGCCGATAGGCGGGGGGATCCCCCCTGCCCCCCTTGATAAGGGGGGTGTCTGACAATTTTTAACACCTACCTACTTAGTTAATCTTTGCCCGCTATCGGATCAGCAATTTCTCCTGATCTTCCATTATTATAACATCCATCGGTAGGGTGTGTTAAAGTAGCTCAACACACCCTAAAAAATCAGTTAGAAGTCAGCAAATAATCGACAAGCTTAATTAATCTTTTCTCTTTAACTCCTGACACCGGGCGATTTAGGACATCTTCCAAAGAATCAAAGGGCTTTTCTGAACGTTTTTTCAGAAAGTCATTAACAGATGCAGGTGGAATTCCCGCTTTTTTAAGTTGATTAGCATCACAGGTATTCAAAAGCTCTAAAATCGACTTAGAAGCAGGAGGAGGAGGAGGAAGAATAATAATTTTTTCTTCCAGTCTTTTGATTTCTTTTTGGTACTCCTCTCGGATTGCTTGTAACTGGGTTTCTAATCGTTTTTCAAGATTACTCACCCTCAATTCTAGAGGATTATCTGTTTTTTCAGGCGTGGTAATTAACCCAGGAGAAGGAGATAATAACTGTATTTGCTGTAAAGCGATATTCTCCGCTTCTTTATCAACCACAAAAGCGTTAATCATCTCGATGTCAGGAACTTTCTGATTGGCGATAACAGAAGCATAATATTCTAAATCTCCACTGATAATATTATAACGTACATCAACTTTTTTATTATCAGCTTTTTTGAGAATAGCAGGGCGAATAAGTCCACCCATTTCAATAATAAGATTGGCTAAATTCTCCAATTCAGTTTCGGAGAAGGTTTCTCTGGGAACAGAAGGATTAATATCAGTAATATCGACTCGTAAAAATTTCCACATTTATTTAACTCCTATTTTAGCTAAAACTTCCAGTGCTAAGGCTTCAAATTCTGCTGCTGACACTCCCGCATCAGCTTGATGTTCGGCATAATCGATTATAGATTGGGGGGCAGGAATTTCTAAATCTCCCACAGTAACGTATTGATTTATACAGCGAGATAAAGGCATTCTTTCCGAGATAATTGATTCCATCAAGGGTAAACCATACTTGTCTGGAATCACTTGTTTTTGTTTGGGGAAATTATATTTTAAGTATTGAGCGTGGGTAGAAATTTTGGAAGGTAAAACGCCTAAAATTTGTAGTGTTGGTTTACCCAA
>NZ_JASJFE010000419.1:0-1452 GCF_030067735.1 Microcystis sp. M53598_WE2
ATTGGTTTTGTGGGCGATTTCAGCGAGAAACACCAATTCGGATTTGAAGTAGCGCAATGTTTCTAAATTATTGGCGATAGACTTCTCTGCGATGTTTACATTGCAAGATGAGTATTGTCTGTTTCGCATCATCAATTTCATAAAGCACTCGATAATCACCGATACGGAGACGGTGTTACTGTTCAGAATTTTTTAATTTAACAATGCCAGAAGGACAGGGTTCTATTTCCAAACCCTTAATTTTTTCAAGAATACGACCTTTCATAGCATTAGGTAAGTCATCAATCTGTTTTTGTACAGATTTAGAGATTTTAATACTATAACCCATTATGATTTAATCCTTGCTCAAGTATTGTTCAAGGGTCACATAGTCGCCTGATTGATATTCATCCCGAACTTGCTGAAGTTCTGCTAGGGGTTTCCTCATCGTCTTGATAGGAAGCCTCTTCTGCTTGAAAAATTTGTTGTTCTAGTATTTCTAATAATTGTTGTTTTTGCGTTAAGTCAAGGGATTTAATGGCTTCGGTTAGAGATTCAAACGTAATTTTAAGATTGATGGTGGTACTCATGAAATTTCTCCTATTTGGATAAAAAGTTAAATTTTGAGAATTGCTTTAATTTTCATGGTTGGTATAGCTGATCAAGGGTTTCTAATTTCCTTCTAATGTAACCTGAATTTTTACGAGGAGTTCCTCTCCGTCTTTCATTAGGGTAATGCCTAGCTCCCGGGGGAATTTAAGGGCTTGTTGGCAGTAGTTGAGAGCGCAATCGCGGTCTTGAGAATTGTCCATCATATTTGAACGTTAAGCGACAGCAAAGCCTGTATAGGGTCTAATTTCAGGGGATTTAAAGGCTAAAATAATCTGGTTTTGAGGGATTCCCGCAGCTACTAATTCATCGGCAATACCATCCTCAGTTCCGTCGTGTTGAATCCAAATTTTTTGATCAATAATATCAATATGTAATAGGGTTCCGTAGATTCGATAACCATTTTGCCAACCTGTTTCAACCAATAAATAGCGATCGCGGGTTTGATCTAGGACTAATTCGATTTGGATTTGGCGATCGGTGTCGAGGAAGTCGGCATAATCTTGGAATGTTTTTTCAATAATTTGCCGATATTGGGCAATTAAGGAAGCCATCGTACAATTACCTCCTGGTTGGGATCAAAACTAAATAGGGTTGGCTGAATAAATCTAAAAACCTTGTTGGGTAAAACTTTTAGACTTTTTGTCAATCAAAAAGTACCTGGCATGGGAGTGATCAGGGGGAAAATTCAGGTACTTTTTCCCTGAAAATTAGGTAATTGACTCCCTGAAAATGGGTAAAACCCCACACCCCACACCCCACACCCCACACCCTGCCCCCAGGAAAAACTTTTTCAGCAGACCCTAAATAACTGAATAATACCATCTTCAATTAAGGTTTGACCTGCTTCTTCTTCAAATACTG
>NZ_JASJFE010000429.1:0-2362 GCF_030067735.1 Microcystis sp. M53598_WE2
AAAGCCGCTATAGTTCTATTTCTCATAATTTTTGAGATTTCCCTAATTTAGCCAGAAGAAAGTATAAAACCACGATGCCTGTCTGTAATTCCAAGAGAGTAATATAACCCTTAACTAGATAATTTAATTCTAGGGAGGAATTAAAGGCAAAAACTAGCACACCCAAGACTAAAAAAGGCAGTAAACGCCAGCCAGACTTGGGTATTTTTATTCCCGTACTATTAACCTGATTCATGGGCTACTTCTCTAGGTTGGTCTTTTTCGGTGATAGTCGCAAAATCGGGCTTTGTCAAGGGGTAGTTTGATTAACTTTTAGCATCTCAACGAGGATATTATGGGCATCCTTGGCTGATTCTAGGGTGCGCTCAAAAGGTATTCTAATTGTTTGACTCTCCCCTAATTTTTCTACGGCTAAATCCATGCCTTGGGGATCTATGGAGAGCATTTGAGCGGTTTCTGCATCGGTAATATTACCGTAAACTTGAGCGTAGAAAAGCACGGCATCACCGTGATCTTTGTTCATGTGTTTACAGATGCGATCGCTAAGGGCGGGAGTGATAGTTTCAGACATAATATTCCCGAAAAAAATCGATAATAAGGTGGGGACGGATAAAAGCCAGTTCTAAATCGAGGCCAATGGGGGGGATATTAGTTAGGGTAGCTTAATTAATCGCTAATTGCCAGATCATTTGGGCGTGGGCATGGCAGACATCAATAATAAGTTTAATATTATTTTCTTGACAAAAATCCTTAATTGTGCATTGATCTAATTGTCCCACTGAAGGTCAATCGGGGTAGAGAGTAAAGTCCGGGGCTGCCCGCGCATTTAAATTGCCTGTTGAGATGAAACCAGAGGCAACAGTAAAGGGATTGGGAGAGATTCAGCTAATCTAAGGAGAGGCGATTAAAATGCCTCTTAGCTTAAAACCCCACACCCTGCCACCGGGAAAAACTTTTTCAGCACACCCTATATATTTTATCGTTCACAACCGACAACAGAAGCGGTGTAGGTATTACCGATGTGCTGAATACCATTGACAAAAAGATTGACTAAAAAAGGTTGATCATTTGCCCGTACTGTGGCAGTAATTGTTAAGGGTTTATCGGGTTCGATTCGTACTCCATTAGTATTAAAAAATTCCTCGTTAGTTTGATCGCTATACTTGAGAAACAGCCGGATATCAAAGGAGGCAGCCCGGGGGACAGAAACCGTAACGATAAACCTCTGAAAACTTCTACCCCCCGGCACTGCCCAATCGGTATTCCAATTATTACGAGTTATGGTGACACCGAAAGGCCCTGGAACAGTGGGTTGTGAGACGCTTTTCGTAACTTCACTACCTTCACCTCCTAATAAAGAAAGTGGCCGACAATTTTGCGCCGCTGCCGGTAGATGTGAGCTTAATAATACCGCCGATAGACCCAATAACCCAGTGATAGAGGTTAATTTCATCATTGATTTTGTCTCCAATTAATAGAACCTATCCAAAAATTATAGATGATCATGACGGTAAGAAAAACGGCGATTTAGCTTAATCGAGGCCAATTACTGAAAAAAATGCCGATCATCAACCTGAATTTTCAAAAATGGGGTTAAAATTGATTCATAATTTCCATATAAATATGTTCTAACTGTACCGTCTGACGGGCGAGAGAATCAATATTAATGCCATCGAATGCCTGAATAATCTCGCTTAATTCTAGATGTTCATGTAACCAAAAAGCTAAATCTTTTCCGTAAAATTTGGGAGTAAATCCTAATTGTTTCCCTCGATTTATGGCTGCTTCGTGATCCTGGGTATCCATGATAATAATTTCTTTCGCAGGAATGTGCTGACGCAGCTGATTTAAATTACCTTCGGCAATAATACGACCTTGTTTTAAAATCCCGATACGTTGACAGAGACGCTGTGCTTCATCGAGGAGGTGGGTAGTTAATAAAATTGTCATTCCCTGTCGCCGTAATTCTCCGATTAAATCCCAAATTTCATAGCGAGATTCGATGTCTAAACCAGTAGTTGGTTCATCGAGAATTAATAATTTTGGCTGATGAACAATAGCCACAGCAATATTCATCCGGCGCTGCATTCCACCGCTTAAAGTTTCCACCGGACTACGGGCGCGATCAAGCAAATTTACTGCGGATAAACTGGCTTTAATCCGATGACGACGCTGGAGGCGATCAAGTCCATAAATCTGAGCAAAAAAGTTGAGATTTTCCTCACAAGTAAGGGATTTGTACAATAAATTTTCTTGCGGGGCAACCCCAATTAATTCTTTAGTAACTCTAGAAATTGGCAAATAATTAAAGGTAATTTCTCCCGATGAGGGTTTTAATAAATTACAAATTAAGTTAATAGTG
>NZ_JASJFE010000441.1:0-5000 GCF_030067735.1 Microcystis sp. M53598_WE2
CTACTTATAATCAATTTAGTACATACCGATTTCCGAGAACCTCCTTAGGTAAAAATTCCCTCCTGAATCCTAGGGTAATGATAATTATGTGGACAAAAATGGCAATAGATAAATTGAGATTAAAAAAAATTCGGCCTATGGGACAGTTGGGATTTTTGTTAGGAACAGTTTCTCTTTTGGGTGGCTGTCATTCTTTGAATGCTATCCAAAATCGTCCCCAACCCTTGCCCCAAGATCAATATATTCAAGTCTATTTTAATTATAATCAAGCCCAGGGGTCAAATTATACCGATCCCTATCGCCAAATTAATCGCCCGGGGGATAATTTAGAACAGGTTATTATTGATAATATCAACTCGGCCAAAAGTTCGATCGATCTAGCGGTGCAAGAGTTACGTTTACCCGCCATCGCTCAAGCTTTAGTGGAGCGTCAGCAACAAGGAATTAAAGTTAGGGTTATCCTCGAAAATATTTACAATAAACCTATTCATAGTTTAGCCAAAAACCAAGAACAATCAAGCGATCAAGAACAGGAACGTTATCAAAACCTTTTTGATTTAGTTGATGTAAATCGAGATGGTAAATTAAGTGCGGAGGAAATCGCCCAAAGAGATGCAATTACTATCCTCAAAAAAGCTGGTATTCCCATAATTGATGATAGGGCAGATCGCTCAAAAGGTAGTGGTTTAATGCACCATAAATTCATGGTTATTGATAATTACACTACTTTAATCAGTTCAGCTAACTATACCTTAAGTGATATTCATGGAGACTTTTCTAATCCCAAAACTGTCGGTAATGCCAATCACTTATTAGTGATTACTAATACCCCACTAGCTAGAGTTTTTCAACAAGAATTTAATCTGATGTGGGGAAGGGAAGATCGGCCTAAATTTGGGTTAGATAAACCCCAGAGAAACCCGCAAAAAATTACTATCAGTAGTAGTAGTCTGACGGTAAAATTTTCCCCCGATTCTACTACTTATCCCTGGGCAATTACTAGCAATGGTCTCATTGGTGAAACTTTAAATAAAGCTGAAAAATCCGTGAATTTAGCCCTGTTTGTCTTTACGGAACAGCCTTTAGCTAATATTCTCGCTCAACGACATCAAAAAGGGATAGAAATTAAAGCTTTAATTGATCCTAGTTTTGCCTTCCGATACTATAGCGAAGGATTAGATTTATTAGGAGTTGCTCTCAGTAATAAATGTCGTTATGAACCAGATAATCAGCCTTGGCAAAACCCAATTAATACCCTAGGAGTTCCCGATCTAGCCCGGGGAGATAAATTACACCATAAATTCGGTTTAATCGATGATAAAATTGTGATTACTGGTTCTCATAATTGGTCAAGAGCCGCTAACCATCAAAACGATGAAGCTTTAGTTATTATCGATAATCCCACCGTTGCCGCTCATTTCGATCGAGAATTTCAATATCTTTACCGTACCGCTAAATTAGGACTGCCGGAAACTATTAAAAATCGGATCGAACAGGATAGAAAAAACTGCCCCCAATCTGTAACAATTAAAAGCGATCGCTTAATTAATTTAAACACCGCCACCAAAGAAGAATTAGATAGTTTACCCGGTATCAGTGGCAAATTAGCCGAAAAAATTATCGCTGCCCGGCAACAAAAACCCTTTACTTCCCTAGAAGATTTGGATCGAGTATCGGGAATCGGTCAGGGAAAAATTAGCAAGCTCAAAGGCAAAGTCAGCTGGTGATCAGTGCCTCGTCTGTATTTTTTGCCATAGACAAAAACTAGCAATTTTCCCTTGTTACGGCAAGCTAAGTAGGTAGGTGTTAAAATCGTCAGCCCCCCTTATTAAGGGGGATCCCCCCGCCTATCGGCACCCCCCTTATCAAGGGGGGCAGGGGGGATCGAACCCAAAATCTATCTTCTATTTAATTATAACCACTTATTTACCACAGACAAAAAAGGGTTATTTTAACGGTTCGGGAATACTATCGGAAGGAGCCTCAAACTGTCCAGTAATAACGTATTCTAGACGCAATTTCAGCCAAGTAATAAACTGTTGATTGAGAGAAACAATCGCCGCTGCCGGTTGGGGAGTTTTCTTTTTGATATCGGCAAAAGCGGGAGTATCTAAAAAAGCTGGATTGGCAATTAACCAAAAATCAATTTCTTGACCTTTTTCTTGATAATTCCTGATTCTTTCCTTCAAAACTTCCTTTTCGATCGCTTCTTCTTCTAAAAACTTTTGACTGGCTACCAAATAATAATAAGTTGTCATCATCTTTCCTTTAATTTTTCAGTGTAATTGTTCGTTAGTCGGTAGATTAGCTGATAGCTGATGGCTTTTACAATTGTCCACGCATAGCCAATTTCATTTCCCTAACAGCCCGTTCCAACCCGACCAAAACCGCACGACTGATAATTGTGTGACCAATGTTCAATTCTTCCATATTGGGCAAACAGGCGACGGCATAAACATTCCCATAGGTCAAACCGTGGCCGGCATTCACCCGCAAACCCAGAGAGGAAGCGTATTCACAACCTTCTTTAAGAATTGTTAACGATGCTTGACGATCGCTCTCCTGTTGTGCTTCGGCGTATTGACCGGTATGGAGTTCAATAAATTTCGCCCCCGTATTAGCGGCCGCTTGAATTTGGGCAAAATCGGCATCAATAAACCAACTAACGGGGATATTAGCCGCTTGCAGGCGCTCTACAACCCGACAAAAACGGTCAAAATTGCCCAGCATATCGATCCCCCCTTCCGTGGTCACTTCCTGGCGCTTTTCGGGGACAAGGGTGACATAATCGGGTTTAATATCGAGAGCAATGGCGATCATTTCCTCCGTCGGGGCCATTTCCAGATTCAGATGAGTCCGCACCGTTTGCCGGAGAATCCGCACATCGCGATCTTGGATATGACGACGATCCTCGCGCAAGTGAACGGTAATGCCATCAGCACCACCGATTTCGGCCAAAACTGCCGCCGCCACGGGATCCGGTTCCACGGTGCGGCGCGCTTGGCGAATTGTGGCCACATGGTCGATATTGACACCCAAAGTCAGCAAAGTTGAACCTCCTTGTTTGTTAGTCCAACTTTCCATCTTACCATTGCCGTCAAAAGCGATTACATACTGGGGATATTTAAACCACTGGTCAGTTCTTCCATTTTGCTGCGCATGGTTTCCGTGGAGGCATCATAGGCGACTTTCATGGCTTCTAGAATAGACCCAGCCACAATCTCCAGATCTTGGGAGAGGAGAGCCGGATCGATTTCAATCCCCCGGGGTTCTTGGTTGCCACTGAGATAGACTGTCACCAAGCCATTTTCACTCTGGCCAGGAATTTCCATAGTTTCCAGTTCTTCTTGCAGAACTTTGGCCCCTTGTTGCACCTGTTGCGCTTTTTGGAAAGCGTCTTGTAATTCTTTAATCTTACCGAGACCGAATCCGAATCCTTGTCCTTGTGCCATAATGTTTTTTTTGTTTAAGGGGTCACTCAAGGTTTTTATTGTACTGCTTAAGGTGAACTCGGAGCAACTTTTGGCCATTTGAGGGCAAAAAGTGATTATTGACAACGATGACTTTCTGACTGGGTTAAGGTTTGAGGGAACTTGTTCTCTCTTCATCCGTCACGGGATGGTCAGAAAGAGAAATCCGAAAAATTATCCTAACCACTCAGTCGATTACCCCACGCCATAATACAATTGTTGCTTTGACGAGGAGAATAGCAATTTTGAACGCCAAAAAAACGGGAATTTTCTTGACAATTGCCCTAAGTTGTGCTTTAGCGGGGAAAGCGGCGATCGCTAATACTTCCCCTTTGGAGGGGACTCGATGGAAACTAAGGGGGTGGACAGCTGGAAGTTTGGTGAAAGAAACGGAAATTACTGCCGCTTTCCAGAAAAATATCCTCAGTGGTTCGGCCGGATGCAACCAGTATAATACTGGCTATCAAGTCAATAATGGCACGTTCCAGATCAACCAAGCGATCGCTACTACCAAAAAAGCTTGTCCGGAACCGCAGATGAAACAAGAAAATCAATATCTGGCCGCCTTGCAAGGAGTGGAACAATTCCAAGTAACAGTTAAAGGCGATTTACAATTATTTTATCGTACTCCCGAAGGTTTAGGAATACTCACTTTTACCCCCGCACCGACCACCACGCGCACGGAAAAGACAATTTATATCAATTCTAGGAAACAACCCTGTAGCCAAGGACCAACCAAAGACTGTTTACAGATACGAGAAAAACCAGAGGAAAACTGGAGATTGTTCGCCAATAGTATCGAGGGATTTGATTATAAACCAGGATTTTTCTATCAAATTAAAGTTAGCATTGAAACCGTCTCCAATCCAGCTAATAATCAAAATTCGGAAACATGGAAGCTATTAGAAGTTATTAGCCAAACCCCAGAAAAAGAGACTCCGCGAGCTTGGTTTGATCGACCGTTAACTAATTGGAATAAAGCCAAGGCACCTATCCCCAAATCTCCCGTTAAAACCGTGATTGATAACCAGTGTCGTGAACAGGTTCGTCCGGCAATTACTGCCAATGATCAAGCGCTTAATAAAGCAGGATGGTTACTGTACGGGTCCGTGCAAACCTATGGTAAAACTAGCGTTATTTCGGCCATGAGTGGAGTGGATGGAATGTGCCGACCGATGGGTTATCAAGACTTTGTTTTTGTCGATGGTAAATTCGCTGGCACTCTTTCCCCGCGACCGATGGATTCCCGCACTGATGGAGCATCTCAGAGAATTGTTTTACAAAATAGCGATCGAATTATTGTGGTTTTTAATCGCTATAAAGACACGGATCCTCTCTGTTGTCCTTCCCAATTAAGTCGCGTTATTTATCAAATCGAAACAGTCAGCGGAGTGCCAGTTGTTGTTCCCAAAGAAGTGGAAACAGAAGCGGTGAGAAACTAATTCAGTTATCAGTTATCAGTTATCAGTTATCAGTTATCAGTTATCAGTTATCAGTTATCAGTTATCAGTTATCAGTTATCAGTTATCA
>NZ_JASJFE010001094.1:0-1210 GCF_030067735.1 Microcystis sp. M53598_WE2
GGCTATGGCTTTAGAAACTTTCGGAATTTTTGGGTTAGAAGTATGTTATCTTGGCATCTTGTATGTTGATTTAGCATAAAGGGTAACGAAGAGCCTCAATTTTTTGACCTAAATAAGCAGATAATGCCTCCGTTCCCGTATTTCCCACAGCCACTTCTACCGAAATTTCTCTCTCTGTATTGGTTGGAGAAGCAAACTTTAAGCGGGTATAGCAAAGCATTCTTTGAGGTATTTGTTCATTGCTTTTAACGGGAATGTCCCACTTGAATTCTTCTTGTATCGCTTTGATTAATTCTTGTGTAGTTAATTGAGATTTTGATTTGATGAATTGATTGAAATAATCCTTTTCTAGGTCACTATACCACGCAATCACATCATACTGTAAACTATCAGTAGGTTGAGGAGAATAATCATCATAAAATCCAAAAACGCTGTGACAATTGGGATAAAAAGCCGCAAAAGTCGGTTCACCATAACCTACGGCAGTTAATAAGGCTAAGTATTCAGCCTTGGGATCATTTTCTAACCAAGCTTCTATAGGCAGTTTGCGACCTAAATAGCGAAATGGTTGATGATTACCATTTTTTATCTCAATGGGATAAGCAATACTACCTAACTGCTCCCCTTCTCCTTCCCGATAAAGATAATCACTCTCCACCACCCATTGACGTTTTTCGCCGTTAAGAGTGCGTGTTACTAACCAGCGATTAGGAACTGATGGGAAAACTGTCTTTTTATCGCTATCTTGAATCCCTTTTGTTAAAGCATCGGGTAACGCCCAATGTAAATGGATTCCCGCTTTCAGGTAGAGATTTTGATTTTGAAAGGGTTGGGAAACAATCTCCTCGCTGATATGAGCAATATTCGGATTTACGTCTCTTTTTCTATTAAAATAAGGAATTATGCTCAAATCTGCCATCGCCTCTACAACTAGGCGCTCTCTTTTCAGATAGAGAGCATCCAAATGAATAGGAATCATTAAAATACTATTGACCATGTTCTAATTAGGATTACAAGCATTTACTGTTGCTCTGATTCTAACAGGTTTAGTTTTCTAATGTTATAATGTTTAGTGTTTATTCACAAATCAGATTTATTTTTTCGGGTGCATCTCACCTTGGCAGAAATACCGACAATCAGCAATTATCAGTCACTCTTAAACTGGTATAAATGTATGACAGCCGTGTGTAAACATCTCGCCGAAAAGCTA
>NZ_JASJFE010000478.1:0-4143 GCF_030067735.1 Microcystis sp. M53598_WE2
GTGGGAAGTGGGGTAGTGGGGTAGTGGGGTAGTGGGGTAGTGGGGTAGTGGGGTAGTGGGGTAGTGGGGTAGTGGGGTAGTGGGGTAGTGGGGAAGCTGTCTCATCACCCTATCACCCCAAAACCCTATCACCCTATCTCCTCCTGTCTCCCGTCTCCTGATCAAGGCTAAATCACTAAAAAGTTTAAAATAGCGACGGCAACGACTAAAATCGCCCAAATTGCCGAACCCACATAGAGAAGGGGTTTCGATTGATCCCAGTTTTGGGGGGAAGCATAGGCAACGGGGACACCAATCACCATCAGCAAGGAAAATAAAACTAAGGCAATGAGAAAAAATTGAAAAACAATAGACATGATTGGGTTCTCCTAAAGCAGTTGATGTTTATTTAGATAATTCTCCCAGATTTGATACTTGTATGGAAGAGCCTCGCTTCCACTCAACTTAACTGGACGATCCTTCCTCTAAGTCCTCTCTGAATCAGGGGTTCCCAGGAGATATCCCTGTCAGACTGAATCCACGAGCATTTTAATTTTACTGCCAGTGACTACCCAGCCGCAGCGGGTTCTAAAATTTTTTTGATGTCTCCATCCTTGTCAAAAGCAGCATGGCAAGGGTTAGGTGGGGGAAGTGACTCCCTGTAATCCCTTGCCCAGATTACAGTATTTTCGCGTTTTCGCCAAACCTGCCCTAGAAAGGTCTCCAGACTGCTGAACTGCTAAAAGCTAATGCTCAAGCCCCCCAAACGGATGCCAGCGCCAAAAATGACGAACAATACTGCTAGAGTGGTGACGGCGACTATGTGCAGGGCGAGGACATTTAAGTTTTCCTTGCTCAGTTTAGGAATGAGAAAAAAGCGGGAATGAAGGGCCAAGATGAGAGTTAATAGCAGTAAAGCTAACTTAATTCCTATATAAACCGATAAAAAACTATCAAATGACCAAAAATCACGAAAACCGGGCAAATAAATCCAAGTCAGTCCTAGGCCTGTTATTACCTGCAACAATAGCGCAGATAACCCAAAACCTTCAAAATATTGCTCAAATTGACGAATTCGGTCTGGTTCTCGGTTTTTGAGGGCCTGGGGTAGAACGGTGACTGCCAACAATAAATGACCACCGGCCCAGACGGTCGCCCCTAGGGTGTGGAGAATTACTAGAATTTTGAATAACATGGGTTTCTCTCAGTCATGATTTGCTAACTTATAGTACTTGACCCGGTTATTTCCGAGTATTTAGTAACAATAGATACAGAAAAAATCTCGCTAACTTCTCCTTACTAAAAAATATGGATTTAATTTTATGTCATCAAACGGCGGATTTTGACGCTTTGGGGGCAGCGGTGGGTTTATCGTTGCTGAAAGCGGGTAGTCGCATTGTGTTAACGGGGGGAGCGCACCCAACGGTGAGGGAATTTTTGGCCCTGCATCGGGATGAATTCGCTTTAATTGAAATGCGTAGTGTTAATCCGGCCTGTATTCGCTCTTTAATTATCGTTGATAATCAGTGGCGGGAGCGTCTGGGAAAAGCTTCCCAGTGGCTCGATTTAGGGCATTTACAGGCGATCGAATTGTATGATCATCATTTAGATAGTGAAAGCGATATTCATGCCTCTAGCGTCCATTTAGAAGCGGTGGGAGCCACCACGACTTTAATTGTCGAAGCTTTACAAAAAGCCCAGATTAAACCAAACTCGATGGCAGCGACGGTAATGGCACTCGGTATTCACGTTGACACGGGTTCCCTGACTTTTGCCGGTAGTACCCCCAGGGATGCCTATGCTTTGGCTTGGTTAATGACCTGTGCTGCTAACATTAAAACGATCGCCCAATACTGTCAACCGAGTTTTTCCCCGCGCTTACAGGAGTTATTTAGCCTTGCTTGGGAAAATCTAGAGATTAAAACGATCCATGACCGTAAAATCGCCCACGTTCTCCTCCATACTGCCGATTTTATCCCCGGTTTGTCTAGTCTGGCCGAGCGCCTACTGGAATTATCCGATAGTGATGCACTACTTTTCGGCCATAGTTATAGTAAAGACGAGGAAGACAATTCCCGACAGCGTTTAACTGTGATTGGTCGCTCTAGAATCGATGGAGTGAATCTATATCAGCTTTTTTCCCCCTATAACGGCGGTGGTCATGCTCAGGCCGCTTCGGTGAGCTTTCGCGATGTTCAGCCAGTTCAACAGTTAAACCAACTGCTGGGGGACTTAATTGCTCAAATTCCTCCTTCTCCCACTGCTAGGGATTTAATGTCTTCTCCGGTGCGGACAATTCGTCCCGATACTTCCATATCTCAAGCCGAGCGCATCCTTTTCCGTTACGGCCATTCGGGTTTATCGGTGGTAGATGAGCAGGATCGCTTAGTTGGGGTGATTTCTCGTCGTGACCTCGATTTAGCTCTCCATCACGGCTTTTCTCGCTCTCCCGTGAAGGGATACATGACTTGTAATCCGAAAACTATTACCCCCGACACTTCCCTTCAGGAAATCGAGTCACTGATGGTAACGTATGATTTAGGGCGTTTACCTGTACTAGAAAATGGGCAGTTAGTCGGTATCGTCACTCGTACAGATGTATTAAGACAGATTCATCAAAATGAGCGGGTGCGTTTTGAAGGGGTTGCTTTGGTTTCCTGTCTTTTACCGACGATTAAAGAGCGTTTAGAGCCGGTTTTATGGTCATTTCTGCAATCTGCCGCCGCTGCCGCTCAAAAACGCGGTTGGCATCTCTATCTGGTTGGGGGTGCGGTGCGCGATTTATTGTTAGCGGCAGAAAGGGATACTTTATTGTTACAGGATATCGATTTAGTGGTGGATGGCTGCCATCGCGCCGCCGGTGTGGGTGCGGGGGTAGAATTGGCTAATTGTTTACGCGAAATTTATCCGGGGGCCCGGTTATCGATTCACGGGGAATTTCAGACGGCGGCTTTGTTATGGCACAAAGATGAGCGTTTTGGCTCGTTATGGGTGGATATCGCCACGGCACGCACGGAATTCTATCCCTATCCCGCCAGTAATCCCCAAGTGGAGGCTAGTTCGATTCGACAGGATTTGTATAGAAGGGATTTTACAATTAATTCTCTGGCAATTCGCCTAACTTCGCCGAAAGAGGGGGAATTACTCGACTTTTTTGGCGGTATGTTGGATTTACGCGCTCAAGAAATCCGGGTTCTCCACGCTAATAGTTTTATTGAGGATCCGACGCGCATCTATCGAGCGGTGCGTTTTGCCACTCGGTTAGGATTTGTTATTGAACCCTTGACAGAAAGCTATATTAGGTATGCGATCGAAAGTGGAGTTTATGAGCGCTCACGGCAACAAAATCAGAATGCACCCGCTTTACAGTCCCGTTTAAAAGCGGAGTTGAATTATATTTTAGAGGCGGATTACTGGGAAAGTGCCTTAGAAAAGTTGGCCGATTTGGGGGCTTTGCACTGTTTACACGGGGATTTAAGTTTAAATCAAGCTTTATGGCGACAATTGCGCTGTCTCAGTCGTTGGTTAGATTGTTTAAGTCTGGAATTGCCAGTGAATGCTTGGTTAATGCGGTTGGAATTATTAATCGCTTCTCTGGCTGTGGGGGAAAGAATAGCGATCGCTAATAATTTACAATTGCCCAAAGATACTGTGGAGCGTTTACAAAAACTAGAAGTTATGGAAAGGGAGATTAGCAATAATTTTGCTTATGATCAACCCGTTAGTCAAATTGTCAGCTTTTTCAATGGTTATAGGGTTCCTAGTTTGTTACTGGTGGCGGTGAGGAGTGAAACTAGGATTCGGGCTTTAATCTGGCAATATTTAACTAAATGGTCGCAGATTGAGGCTCCTATCGACGGCAATGACCTAAAAGCTTTGGGTTATCAACCGGGTCCCCAGTTTAAATCGTTACTTGCGGCGGTGTTGGGGGCAACTTTAGATGGAATAGTCAGCAATAAAAGCGAAGCTATGGCTTTTATTGCTAGATTAACTCGGGCTTGCTGAATAAATCTAAAAACCTTATTGGGTAAGACTTTTAGACTTTTTGTCAATCAAAAAGTACCAGTTGTGGGAGAGATAGGGGGAAAATTCTGGGACTTTTTCTCTGAAAATTAGGTAATTGACCAGATGAGAATCGGTAAAACCCTACACCCCACACCCCAC
>NZ_JASJFE010000159.1:0-4958 GCF_030067735.1 Microcystis sp. M53598_WE2
ACTGATGACTGAGAGTAGGGATAATAACATAGGGATTTTTGCGCTCAGATTAATTATCGATCCTACGTTGTTCGGTGACAAAAAGTGCCGATATTGCCATCGTGGTTTTAGTCAGTGTCAGCATCGCACTTCAACAGCTAAGGCACTCCAGCGTTTGGGGAATATGAGTAGAAATTTTAGGTTCACCCTACTCTCGATCGCTTTTTACCTGACTGATGCGACGAACGTTTAAAACATCGCTCATCAGCTTAATTTGAGTAACACAGCGTTCAAATTGTTGCAGGTCTTTTACTTCAATTTTCAGGGAAATTAAAGCGGGTTTACCGAAATTAGTCTTAACTCCGGCATTGCGAACGTTAATATTTTGGTCACTTAAACGAGAGAGAATATCTTTTAAAACCCCGACGCGATCAATCACTTCAATCTGAATATTTACCGGATAAGTCTGATAACGTCCCTGGTCATCTATAGGGTTCCAACTAACAGGAATTAAGCGTTCAGCTTCGGCTTTTTCCACATTCGAGCAGCCCTGACGGTGAATAACAATACCTTCCCCCGCATGGGCAACTATACCAGTAATATTTTCCCCTGGTAAAGGACAACAACAACCGGCTAAACGATAGACTAATCCCTCCACACCGGCGATCGGTGATTTACTAACGGGTAAAGCCCTTTGAACGGGAGAAGGTGGTAGAATCAATTGGGAATCAGTTAGGACATCGGGCGGATTTTTGGCCGTTAAAATTTCCTGTTGATTTTTAACTGTTTCTTGCAGACGATTAACCACATTTTTTAGGGTAACTTCGCCGTAACCCAAAGCCGCCAATAAATCATCTACTGCCACATAATTGCACTGTTTAGCCACCGATTGCATTCGTTCTGATTTTAGCAGGGCATCGAAGCCAGTTTTACCCAATTCTTTCTCTAATAAATCACGACCTCGGCTAATATTTTCTTCTCGGCGCGATTTTTTGTACCATTGCCGGATGCGATTTCTGGCGCTAGGAGTAACGACAAAATTTAACCAATCTAAACTAGGGTGACTATTTTTGCTGGTGAGAATTTCCACCAGATCACCATTTTGCAAGGGAGCATCAAGAACTGACCATTTACCATTAATCCTTGCCCCTTTCATCTGATTACCTACTTCGCTATGAATATGATAGGCAAAATCTACCGGTGTCGCGCCTTGGGCCAGAGCCACCACATCACCTTTGGGGGTGAAAACATAGATATCTTCTTCAAAGAAATTATTTTTCAGGCCATCCATGTATTCTTGGCCATCTTTAAGGTCTTTTTGCCAGTCGAGGAGATTACGCAGCCAAGCGAATTTTTCATCCGCAGCGGTTAAAGTTGTTTGACTAGAACCAGTTTCTTTATACTTCCAATGGGCTGCAATCCCGTATTCAGCAACATGGTGCATTTCTAGGGTGCGAATCTGCACTTCTAGGGGACGGGCATTTAAACCAACAACGGTGGTATGGAGGGATTGATAACGGTTAGCTTTTGGTAAACCGATATAGTCTTTAAAACGGTTAGGAATCGGGGTAAATTGGTCGTGAACTATGGCTAAACAACGATAACATTCCTCTTTGGTTTCGACGATAATGCGGACGGCGGCGATATCATAAATCTGCTCGAATTCTTTGCCTTGATTGTGCATTTTATGATAGATGCCGTAGAGATGTTTGGGGCGACCCTGTAAATCAAGAACTTTTATGCCAATTTCTGGCAATTTTTCCCGCAATGTGTTAGTAACGGTTTCGATGCGGGACTCTCGATCGATGCGTTTCTCCGATACCAATAACTGTACGGTGCGATAAGCATCGGGTTCGAGATATTTAAAGCATAAATCTTCTAATTCCCATTTAAATCTGCCAATCCCTAAACGGTTAGCCAGAGGAGCAAAGATTTCTCTAGTTTCTAGGGCGATGCGTTGCTGCTGTTGCGGGTTGAGGTGTTCGAGGGTTTGCATATTGTGCAGGCGGTCGGCTAATTTGACCACGATGACGCGGATATCTTGAGCCATCGCCAGGAACATTCGGCGAAAATTCTCCGCTTGCCGTTCAGTTTTGCTAGAAAAGTTGAATTTGGAGAGTTTTGTCACCGCTTCCACCAAATTACGCACCTCAACACCGAATCTAGCCTCGATTTCTTCGGGGGTGACTTCCGTATCTTCCACCACATCGTGAAGGAATCCCGCCGCGATCATTGCCCCATCACCCCCCAGATCCCGCAGTAATCCCGCCACGGCTATGGGATGGGCGATATAGGGTTCCCCGGATTTGCGATACTGGCCCTCGTGGAGTTTGTGGGCGAAATTAAAGGCCCGACAGATTAAATCGATATCGGGATTCTGGGGGTCGTTTTCGTAGGTAATCAGACATTCTTTCAGCCAATCGGGTAAAACTAACGCTTTTTTCGGTTCCGTGGCCCGGGGAAGGACGGTGAGGGTTTCTGGTTGGATGGCAGTGATGGCGTTCATGGTTAGATCGGGGGGATAATAGGGGGGGGGGAGACGGATAACTAGAAAATTATTAGGCCGAAGCGATGCCAGATTACTTAACTCTCTAACACTGGAATCGGATCGATCGGCGAAAAGGGCGGGATTCTTTTAAGTTTTTGTCTCTGGTCGGGAGGAGGACTTGCAACCGTGACGGCAAATCGTTAATCTTATGTAACAAATTCTAACGCGCTTTGTATTGGATGCTACCGACAAATTACCATCAAGCCTACAAATCTTTGTTAAGAAAACTGGAGGATTTCAGTTTTGCCCTTCTGGATGGGGATGCTTCCACGGGGTTACAATCTTTTCAAGCTTTACAAACCTGTCTAGAAGGGGAGATATTGTCACTAAATGATGACAATTTCAGCCCAGAGGTGGCTAATCGTTGGCGCGCGCTCCAGACGGAACTATATCGATCGTGGCGATTGCTGGAGACGGATTGGTTATTTTTGGCCTCGGCGCGGCAAGGACGGGAGAAACGTTTACAGATAATTAGCGAGCGAGTGGCGACTTTAAAGGGGTATTGTCGGGTTTTGTTAGGGTCAGTTGTCGATTAGCAATTAAATGCTCGATCGCCGTTTGTGTGGCATACTTGACCCTAAGTCCTAACTTTTATCGTTACCGATCGCGTCATGTTGGAAATTAAAGACCTAAAAATTGCCTACCCGACCGAATTAAGTTCTCCCGCTTGGGCGATCGATGGGGTGTCTTTTAGTATAGGCAAAGGGGAAACTCTGGGATTAGTCGGTGAATCTGGTTGTGGAAAATCGACCATCGGTAAGGCTATTTTAAGGTTATTACCCAATCGCACTCACGTGGAAGGTGAGATTACCTTTGAAGGGCGATCGCTTTTATCTTTATCTAGCAAACAGTTAGAAAAATTTCGCGGGGAAGCGGTGGGATTAGTCTTTCAAGATCCGATGACGCGACTGGATCCGCTGATGACTATTGGCGATCATTGTGTGGAAACTTTGCAAGCTCATCGAGGGAATTTAACCTATCGTCAAGCTAAAAGTGAAGCTTGTAAGTACCTAGAAAAAGTGAAAATTCCCGCTAATCGTTGGTCCCAATATCCTCACGAATTTAGCGGGGGAATGCGGCAAAGAGTGGCCATTGCTTTAGCTTTATTATTAAACCCTAAGTTAATTATTGCCGATGAACCCACCACAAGTTTAGATGTGACGGTTTCGGCGGAAATTCTGCGGGAATTAAAGCGTTTATGTAGCGAGGAACAGATGGGATTATTGTTAATTTCCCATGATTTAGCGATGGTGGGAGAATATTGCGATCAATTAGCGGTGATGCAGGGGGGCAAAATTGTCGAATCGGGAGCGGTAAAAACAGTTTTTAATACACCTCAACACCCCTACACTCGTTCTCTTTTGGCGGCCGCTTTACACCTACAGGTACGGGAGGAAAAATTAACAGCAATTCAAGGTCAGGAGACGGTGTTAAAGGTGGATAATTTAAAACAGTATTATACCCTAGAAGGTAACTTTTTAGATAGTTTTTTCAAGAAAGAAAAGAAATTTATTAAAGCGGTGGATGAAGTCAATTTTGAACTGTATCGAGGGGAAATTTTCGGTTTAGTTGGGGAGTCGGGGTGTGGGAAAAGTACCCTATCGCGAACCCTATTACAGTTAATTAAACCCACCGGGGGAAAAGTGGAATTTTTAGGAGAAGATTTAACCCCTTTGTCGGGGGAAAAAATGCGTCCAAAACGGCGCTTAATGCAGATGATTTTTCAGGATCCCCTCGCTTGTCTCAATCCTTTAATGACGGTGGGAGAAAGTATCGCCGATCCGCTTTTTATCCATCAAAAAGTTAATCTAGAAACGGCTAAAAAACAGGTTTTAGAAATGTTAGATCGAGTCGGTTTAACACCAGTAGAGGAATTTTATCGACGCTATCCTAGAGAGTTATCGGGAGGACAACAGCAAAGGGTAGCCATTGCTCGCGCTTTAATTACCCATCCAGAATTAGTTATTTGTGATGAACCGGTTAGTATGCTCGATGCTAGTGTCCAGACACAGGTTTTAGAGTTAATGTTAGAGTTACAAAAGTTATTTAATCTAACTTATTTATTTATAACTCATGATCTTTGGTTAGCGAGATTCCTCTGCGATCGAATTGCGGTAATGACTGCGGGTAAAATTGTTGAAATGGGTGACACTGAACAGATTTTTAGCCATCCCCAACACCCCTACACCCAAAAATTAATCGCCGCAGCTCCGAGAATTTATCCCGACAGCAACTAAAATCGCCCTAGGGGTTTATAATTGTTATTGTCTAGATATGGTTAGGAAAAACAAAATGGCCAGACAACTTCAGATAACTCTCCCTGAAGATACCATGCAACTTCTCGATCGATGGTTGGCAAGTAGTGATTATCCTGAAAAAGAATATAATAATTTAATTAATGAAGCGATTAAATTATATATTATGGAACAAC
>NZ_JASJFE010000726.1:0-2688 GCF_030067735.1 Microcystis sp. M53598_WE2
GGTACTTAATGCTATTTAGGGCTTGCTGAATAAATCTAAAAACCTTTTTGGATAAGGCTTTTAGACTTTTTTGACCTCAAAAAGTGCCGACCATTGGAGTGATTGGGGGGAAAATTCAGGTAATTTTTCCCTGAAAATTAGGTAATTGACCACCTGAAAATGGGTAAAACCCCACACCCCACACCCCACACCCCACACCCTGCCCCTAGGAAAAGCTTTTTGCCGCAAACCCTATTTACTCCTACTTACTAAAAACCCAGATATGATAACTGGCAACCGATCACTGATCACTGATCACTGATTACTGACAGGCTGCGGTGGATGTGGAGAAATTTAGTCATTTCCTCCACTGCTAGAGGGCCACTGATGCGATTGCCTTGCATTCTCTCGCAACCTAATTCTTGCAGGATTTCTAATTGTTGTTGGGTTTCTACTCCCTTGGCGATCACTATTAAGTTAAAACTTTTCGCTATCGCCAGCAATGACGAGATAAAACGGGTATCCTGGGGATTATTACTCAGGTTTTTCGTTAAAGATTGCTCTATTTTCAGTTTTTTCACGGTAAATTGACCGAGATAGGCGATCGACGCGTAACCGCTGCCAAAATCATCGAGGGTGATCCCAATACCCAATTCCTGCAAATCCCCAAGAATTCGAACGGTTTCACGGCTATTTTCTAGTAAACTTGTCTCGGTTATTTCCATCTCCAGAAAGAAAGGCCCGATTTGGGTTTCAGTCAAGACTTCTTTGAGGATGGTGAGCAACTGCGGATCCCGCAATTGGTGCGGGGACAGATTGATCGAGATGGGAGTGTATAATAATCCTCGCTGCTGCCATATTTGTGCTTGTTGACAGGCATTTTTCAGCACCCAACGATTAAGCTCAAGGATTAACTCGCTTTCTTGGATTAAGGGTAAGAAACGATTAGGAGCGATTAATCCGAATTGAGGGTGTAACCAGCGCAATAATACCTCTAACCCTTCCACTTGTCCCTGAGTCATATTAACTTGCGGTTGATAGTAAAGAGCTAATTCATTATTTCTGATTGCCTGATAGAGAAAATATTCAACTTTAGAACTACGAGTATTTTTAGGGTGAACATTAACTGACTCTATCCTGGAGTTATTATTGATATTATTCTTGACCGCTACTAAATTTTCCTCCAGTTTCTGTAAAATCATTTTTCTGTCTGTGCCGACGGGGGGACAGATAACTGAACCTAAATTTAATCGCACGGCTAGGGAGTGATTTTCGATTTCGTAATTATTTTCTAGGGTTTTAATAATTCTTTGACTAACTTTTTCCAGATCATTAGCATTATTAATTTGTGGCAGCAGGATAATAAATTCGTCCCCTCCCCAACGAGCGACTATATCCCCCGATCTCAAATTTTTTCTTAACCGTTCACTGACGATTTTTAATAGCTTATCTCCCAGTCGATAACCTAGTCGATTGTTGACATTTCTTAGCCGCTCTACATCCACTAATAACAGACCGAGCAGTTGATTACTTTTCTGGGCATTATTAATAGCATTTGACAGATATTCATTAAAGATAGAACGGTTAGGCAAATTCGTGAGAGGATCTAGGAAAGATTCCTCTTGAGTCCTGTTATCAAAACTAATGGTCTGGGATGGGGAATGATGGAGAATTAGGGTACTTTTTGTGTGGAAGTTATCCCGGCTATAATTTGCTTCACTTTCCGTCAGATCCACTCGTAGCTGTCCTGAAGTTTTAACCGGTGCTTGCTCTATTTTTTCTTGACTGGCTATTAAATGAAAACTGGCATTTATATCACAGCCAAAGTTAATTAAATCACCATCTTTTAATTCATGAACCAAGCATTTAGAACCATTGACATAAATACCATTATGACTTTTATTCCCCTCTAAATCACCATCAAGAATCCAATAGGAAAAATTTTGGCGATCAAGACTCTTTTTAATTAAAGTCGCATGATAACGAGACGCGTATTTGGAGCGAAGAACAATTTGATTATCGGACTTACGGCCGAGAGAATATTTCATGTCTTCTAGGGTAATTGTTCTTCTCCCTTGAGGATCTTCCACAATGAGCAGATAACGGGAATTGGATGAACCATTAATCATTTTTTCGGTACCTCGACAAAATATAAGTTAATATGCTCCCTCAAAAAGTCATGGCTTATTCGTCTTTGACTTAATTTATTTTCTCAATAAAGTGTTGGGTGTGATTCGGAACAGTTACTTAACAAGAATTGAGTCACATCTTCTGGTTTCAAGGCCTGAGTAACCCAAAATCTTTGTACTTCTTCAAATTCTGTACTAGGCCGATTATAGTCGATAACATGGCTAAATGCTCGGTTTTTGATGGTAAAGATGGGATAAAGGTTCGCTCTTCAAGCTGTCGAGGGGATATTTATCAATATAACTTAAGAAGGAATAGCCAGCATCAAAATTATCTAAAACTAACTGTACCCCTAATTCCTTGGCTTAAAGCTGACCCCGCTTTCAGGGGGTCTTAACGAGTAATTTAGATAGGGCTTGCTGAATAAATCTAAAAACCTTGTTGGGTAAGACTTTTAGACTTTTTGTCAATCAAAAAGTACCAGTTGTGGGAGAGATAGGGGGAAAATTCTGGGACTTTTTCTCTGAAAATTAGGTAATTGACCAGATGAGAATCGGTAAAACCCTACACCCCACACCCCAC
>NZ_JASJFE010001057.1:0-2378 GCF_030067735.1 Microcystis sp. M53598_WE2
CAGCGTAAATCTGCCCCTAACCTGAAACCTGCCCCCGCTTCTCAACCCCAATCTACCGTCAATTCTCGACCCAGAAGTGCCTATTAACAGTTATCAGTTATCAGTTATCAGTGGGGAAGTTAACAGTTATCAGATGTGAGTTTTTAAGTGTACTGTTTACTGTTTACTGTTTACTGTTTACTGCTCACTGTTTACTGATTACTGCTTACTGATTACTGCTTACTGCTTACTGCTTACTGCTTACTGATTACTGAAAGATACTGCTCATGACTGACACAAAAAGACCCAGATTTAGAGGTAAAAAAACTCGATCGCCCTCTGGCAGGTTCCAGGACAGAAAGTCCTATTTAAACGCCAAAAAACGGCAAAAAAACTTAAAAAATTTGCCTTTGAGTAACGGGCGATTGGTGGCGGTGTGGTTGATTTTAGTCATGGGTATTGTGGGTTTAGCTTGGCGATTGTACCAACTGCAAATAGTACAAGGACAGGAATTGCAAAAAAGAGCCAGACAACAGCAAACCACCAGTATTAGACCCTATATTCCCCGACGGGCGATCGTCGATAGTAATGGTAATGTTTTGGCGGCCGATCGCTTGATTTATACTCTTTATGTACACCCAAAACTGTTTGCTATTCCGCCGGCAGAAGTGGCTGATAAATTAGCTCCTTTATTAAATATTCCCACTAATCAACTGATTCAAAAATTTAAAGAAAAAGAAACAGGAATTCGTTTAGCCAATCAATTAACCGAATCCGTGGCTAGGGGCTTAAAACAATTATCTCTTGACGGTGTAGAATTAGAGGAAAAGTACGCTCGTTATTATCCCCAAGACGATGTGGCAGCCGACGTGATTGGCTATGTAGATAAAGAACATCGTGGTCAAGCAGGATTAGAGAGAGGTTCCAGTCAGTTATTAGAAAGAGATCCCTTTTCTGTCAATACAAGACGCATGGGAGACGGGCGAATTTTACCAGCTTTTGTTCCCCATGGTATCTTTCAATTTGATGAATTACAGTTAGAAGTAACCCTCGATTTAAAACTACAAAGAGCGGCGCGGACGGCCCTACGAGAACAGCTAAAAAAATTTAATGCTAAACGGGGAGCCGTCATCGTCATGGACTCCCTTGATGGTTCTCTTTTAGCCCTAGTTTGTGAGCCAACTTTTAACCCCAACGAATACTATAAAGCCAATGTGGCTCTATTTAAAAATTGGACCGTAGCCGATCAGTACGAACCGGGGTCAACTTTTAAACCAATTATTGTCGCCATGGCCATGGAAGCGGGGGCAATTAAAGCTAATACGGTAGTCAATGATCCGGGGGCAATTACTGTCGGTCCCTGGACGATTAAAAATGCCTCTAAACAGGGTTATGGGGCGCTAGATATGGCCAGAGTTCTGCAAACCTCTAGTAACGTGGCCATGGTGCAAATTGCCCAAAAAATGGGGCGAGTTGATTTCTATAAAAGTTTATTAGGATTGGAAATAAATCAAAGGGTTGGCGTAGATTTACCCGGAGAAGTGGCAGGATATCTCAAACCTGAACAAGAATTTCTGGATAATGCCATTGAATCGGCCACCGCTTCCTTTGGTCAAGGTTTATCCCTGACTCCTTTAAAATTAGTACAATTGCACGGTGCGCTGGCCAATGGTGGCACCTTGGTAACTCCCCATGTGATCAAAGGATTAGCCGACGACCGCGGCCGTTTGCACTGGCAGCCCGATTATCCCAGCAAAAAAGTCTTTTCTCCCACCGTGGCCCGGCAAGTGGTGGAAATGATGGAAACCGTCGTCAGCAAGGGGACGGGGGTAGCGGCCCAAATCCCCGGTTATCGCATCGGAGGCAAAACGGGAACCGCACAAAAAGCTAGTCCGACGGGGGGTTATCTACCTAACGCCAAAATTACCAGTTTTGTCGCGATTTTACCGATCGAATCGCCCCGTTATGTGGTTTTGGTGGTGGTGGATGAACCCAAGGGTGCCAATACTTTTGGCTCCACTGTTGCCGCTCCTGTGGCAAAAACGGTGATGAATACGCTCATTTCCCTCAAAGGTATCCCCCCCACCTCCAAGGTCGTTCCGGCGGGTTCTGCGACCAATAAACCCCCGCGGCACGATTAATTTAAGTCTTTTTGAAAGAGGCTTTATTTAGGGTTTGCTGAAAAAGTTTGTTGGTGGGGTTAGGAGTCAGGAGTCGGTCGTCAGTAGCCGGTCGTCGGGAGTTTCAGGCTTTGTTGCCCTCTCTTTTTTGTACCAACTCATGTACTATAATAAGGATAATGCCAGGTTTTTGATGGTCCCAATCCGATTTTTTGGCACTAACATCGGATTTTAACAGGTCAAAAGCCTTATTTTAAAAGGGTTTTACCATTATTCAGC
>NZ_JASJFE010000542.1:0-2839 GCF_030067735.1 Microcystis sp. M53598_WE2
ATTCTGCCCAAAAAACTAAACTATCGAGAGTTTTAGCCAAGGCGGGGACAAATTTAGGGGGGTCAGATATCGACGATTGGATTGTCGATTATTTTGTCCAAAAGCAATCTTTAGCGAAAACTTCCCTGACTACTCGTCTAGCGGAAAGATTAAAAATTAAACTTTCTTCCCAATTAACCGCCGAGGAGGTATATTTTGATGAGGAAAATTTCGAGAGTTACGAGTTAAGCTTGGATCGAGAACAATTGACCGATATTCTCCAACAACAAAACTTTTTTCATCAATTAGATGATTTAATGACGGGAGTTTTGCAACAGGGAAGACGCAATGGAGTTGAAGTTAGCGATATCGATGCGGTGTTATTAGTCGGGGGAACCGTACAAATTCCGGCGGTAAAAGATTGGGTGCGACAGTATTTTGATAGTAGTAAAATTAAAGAGGATCGACCCTTTGAAGCGATCGCTTTGGGAGCGTTACAATTAGCCCAAGGTTATCAAGTCAAAGATTTTCTCTATCATAGCTACGGCATTCGTTACTGGAATCGTCGCAAAAATGCCCACGCTTGGCATCCAATTATTAACTCTGGACAACCCTATCCCATGGAAAAACCCGTGGAATTAGTCCTAGGTGCTTCCGTGGACAATCAGCCTAGCATTGAATTAATTATCGGCGAATTAGGCACAGAAAGGGGGGCGATCGAGGTCTATTTTGATGGTGATAAATTAATTACTCGTTCCCTGAGTAATGGAGAAACTAGCGTCCAACCCTTAAATGATCGCGAGGGGGCCCGATCGATCGCTAAACTCGATCCTTTAGGTTTTCGGGGTAAAGATCGCATTAAAGTGCAGTTCTGGATTGATGATCAGTGTTTTCTGCGGATTAATGTGGAAGATTTACTCAGTCAAGAATTGTTACTAAATAATCAAATCGTCACCAAATTAAGCTAGGCTTGGCTTCAGCCAAAAATCAAGTGCAGACTCATAGTAAGTTTGCACTGATATTATCGCAATATTCTGTTTTACCGGTGGCTTTATCGACTGTGATCGCGCACGGGGATCGGGATTAGTTCGGGTTCGGGTTCGGGTTCCGGACCAAAAACACTCTCAATCAGTTTGCGCGCCCATTCTCTCAACTTGTCTATCACTTCATCTAAATAGTCCATTGACCAAATGGCTCCTTTGAGATACTAGCTATGAGTTTTCGTCGATTGATCCCCGCAACAGCTTGATTCTAGAGAATTTTAACTAATTTTCATCGTTTGGCTGTTAAATCTGACGAGCGGGGGAATCTATATCTTGTATTTATATTAAGCTTAACATAACTTTTTAGTCTGAGTATATATTCTTGGCAATTCTTTTTTAAGACATTATTAATAAATTCCGGCGTAGGCGATCGAGGGCGGTATAGGCACTAATCTGGCGAATTGTCAAGCGATCTCGATTTTCTCCGAAACGATGCTCTGATACGGTAACATTTCCCTCAGGACTGGCTAAACCGATATAAACTAGGCCCACGGGTTTTGTCTCACTGCCTCCTCCTGGTCCGGCAATACCCGTGATACTGATCCCCCAATCCGTAGCGAGGCGTTTTTGCACCCCTAGCGCCATCTGTTGGGCAACAATGGCACTGACAGCCCCGAAATTATTTAAATCCCCTTCATTTACGTCTAAGAGGGCAACTTTTACCCGATTATCGTAGGAAATAACCCCACCCCCAAAATAATCGGAACTGCCGGCGATTTGGGTGATAATTTCCCCTAATCCCCCTCCAGTACAGGATTCTGCCACACTCAAAGTTTGTTTTTGCCACCGCAAAAGTTCCCCCACCACCGCAGGTAAAGTATCATCATCAGCCCCAAAATAATCTAATCCGGCGATTTCCTTAATTTCCGTCGCTACCGGTTCAATTACCTGCAAAGCAGCCTCTAAAGAAGGGGCTTTGGTCGCAATTCGCAAACGCACTTCGCCTAAACTAGCATAGGGGGCAACGGTGGGATTAGTCAGATCAAATAAATGGGCAACTTTTTCCGCTAAAGCTGACTCACCGATACCGCGAAATTTGAGGTAACGACTATAAATCCTCTCTTTGCCCCATCCTTGACTTTCTAGGTAAGGAATCGCCGTTTCTACCCACATTCTCTTCATTTCTGAGGGTACTCCGGGGAAAGTGAGAATAGTCACGTTAGCCTCTGGTTGCCAGATCATGCCGGGGGCGGTTCCCGTCGGATTTGGCAAAAAATCGGCTCCCATGGGTATTAAAGCCTGTTTACTGTTACTAGGAGGCATTTCTCGCCCTAAGCTCGTAAATTTAGCCTCGATTTCTGCTAAAATCTCCTGATCTTCTCTGAGGGACGTTTGGAAAAAATCGGCGATTGTTTCTGTGGTTAAATCGTCGGGAGTCGGTCCGAGTCCGCCAGTAAAAATTAAAATTGAAGAACGTTCTCGGGCAATAGCGATCGCTTTTTTCAGTCTTTCTACATTATCCCCCACCACCGTTTGATAATAATGGGGAATGCCTAATTTTGCCAATTCTAGGGCTAAATATTGGGCGTTAGTATTAACTATATCCCCTAATAATAATTCCGTTCCTACACAAATAATTTCAGCGGCCATAATTTTTAGCAATTAGCTTAAGATTTTCAATTTTGATCATCAACTTATCTTCTGTCACCACAGTTCGATCGGGTTTCGGTAACGATGGTCATGGAAGTTAACAATATCAGTGCGCTCCAACATTATACCAGTAAGCTATCAACAATCAAAGTCTTTTATATTAAATATCACTTTGTTGCTGAACAGCCCATATATGATTATGGGTAGTGATTCGATAGTAGTGGTAG